>DAVZ01000047.1 GCA_002505765.1 Methanobacterium sp. UBA176
GCATGTTGGAATCAATATTTCATATTCGTTAATTATTGTTTTCAGTAAACAAAGGCATATAAAGTCAAAAATATTTCAATAAATCTGCTTAACCCCCAATAACTTTACAACACCCCAATTTATTCCTTCTGTTTGGAGGGATAATCCATCCTAAACCTGATTCTTGCTCTTGAAGTCAAGAAAGTTATCGGCGAACAATTTACATCTTTATTGCCAGGACTCTTCCAGACAATATGTGCAGGACAAGTTTTAACCATTTTTGGAATAGATAGCATTATCGGGAGCTTTCTAACCATCACCATCCAAATATGGGATTGGGTACATTGCATATAGGCCAATACTTTGGGGACTTATAAACTATTTTTAAATAAAAAAAATGTAAATTTTGTTAAGTTACAAAATATAGTACAGTATTACAGCAAGAGGCCCGACTATCCAGCAGTAGTAAGCAAATGGGAGCAAATCCTTTTCCTTTATAAGCTTTAACATAAATTTTATAGCCAGGTAACCGCTTATAATGGATGCTATAAAACCAGCAATGGCACCGGCAGTACTGATATCAAAAATAGATGTGATATCTTTAGCCTGTATCAAAGCTGCTCCCAATATGGCTGGAATGGAAAGTAAAAAGCTGAAACGAGCTGCCAACCCTCTTTCTAGGCCTAAAAATAATCCAGCAGAAATTGTAGCCCCAGAACGAGATATTCCCGGAGCTATGGCAAATGCCTGGGCAATACCGACTATTAGAGAATTTTTGACATTCATTTCCTTTAAACTTGTTTTATCTAAGACGCTTCGGGACATCATTTCTGATCCCCAGAGTAAAAACCCAGTCACGATTAAAAAGAGGCCTACAGCAATAACATTACTAAATAAACCTTCAAAAAAATCTTTAAAAAGAATACCAGCTATTCCAGCAGGTATACTACCAATTATTACAAACCAGGCCAGTTTTTTAAACTGATCTTCCTGGAGACCTTTTCTGAATTGACCCCGGGGTATATCCATTAGACTAAAGAAAAATGACCTGAACATATGCACAATATCCTTCCAGAAATAAGCTATTACAGCTACCAAAGTTCCAATGTGCAGCATGGTGTCAAAAGCTAAGCTGGGTTCAACCCCTGTAATTTCATGCATAAATACCAGGTGGGCAGAGCTGCTAACCGGCAGAAACTCAGTTAGACCCTGCACTATTCCAAGAATGATTGCATCTAGTATACTAATTTCCATTAAATCACATTATCCTTTTTTACTCTATTATTCGCTAATTTGGTAAATAAAAATTTCTTCATGACTGAATGAGGCTTTTTTTGTTAATTATATTTGAATCTTGTGTTTCTAATAATGAATTAAAAACAAAATTACTTAAATTAACATAAACTACAGTTTAAAATTTATGACTACATCGTTAATAGTAGAAACCTTATTTTTGAAGTACCAATATTAAAAACCTTTCATCATAAGTTATAAATTATAACTAATAACTTAAAACTTATAACTTTCCTTTAAAAAAAAATAAATTGAAATTTAAGTTATTCTACAAAAGTCAACCATGAATAATTGTCTTCATCAATACCTTCAACGATATTGAAGAATTTTGTCTGTAGTTTTTCAGTGATTTCTCCGCGTTTTCCATTTCCGATCTTAATCTTATCAACTGATCTAACAGGAGTGATTTCAGCAGCTGTACCGGTCAGAAATATTTCATCGGCTAAATATAGCATTTCTCTTGGTATTGCTTCTTCTTTTACCTCAATTTCCAGATCTTTAGCAAGAGTAACCGCTGAATCCCTGGTTATTCCAGAAAGTATTGATAGAGAAGAATGAGGTGTGTAGATCACTTCATCTTTAACTAAAAATATGTTTTCTCCACTTCCTTCACTTACCAGACCACTGTAATCCAGCATTATTGCCTCATCAAATCCATTAAACACAGATTCCATCTTTGCCAGTTGAGAATTCATATAGTTGGCCCCTGCCTTGGCCATATTAGGAAGGGTGTTTGGAGCCATTCGACTCCATGAAGAAACACCAAGATCAACTCCATTTTCAAGTGCATCTTCACCAAGATATTTTCCCCATTCCCAGGCAGCAATAACTGTTTCGAGGGGGCAGTTCAAGGGATAGACACCAAGTTCTTTGTATCCACGAAATGCAATGGGCCTTATATAGCAGTCCTTAAATCCATTGATCCTTATTGTGTCTAAAATTGCATTACAGATTTCATTCACCGAATATGGAATGTCCATTCTGTAGATCTTTCCTGAATTAAACAATCTCTGGACGTGTTCCTGCAAACGGAATACAGCAGGTCCTTTTTTTGTATTGTAACATCTTATACCTTCAAATACACTTGAACCGTAATGAATAACGTGGGATAGGACGTGTATGTTTGCATCTTTCCAGTTAACAAATTCTCCATTAAACCATATTTTCCCTGTTTCATCAAAAGCCATTTAAATTCCTCTTTTGCTATATGATATATTAGAAATCATTTTATCTTTTTGAATGAATCTTAGATTAGATATTATATCTTGTATTTAATAAGCTGTGGGGTACAATAAATTTGGTTTGTTCTCTTTTTAATTGGGAAAAGTTTATATATGCTGCTGCCAATAGTCAGAAATACTCAATTTGGGCCGGTGGTCTAGGGGTATGATACCTCGCTTACAACGAGGTGATCACGAGTTCGAATCTCGTCCGGCCCATTCATTCCACCTTTTTTCAAAAAAAAGCCGGAGGAACTTTGTTTCTCGGCAGCAAAAATTATAGATTTTTGCAAGACGTCGAAAATCGGAGATTTTTCGGGCATGGAAAAAACTCTGTTTTTTTCCGGTTGCAAAATATGTTTTGCAAACATGAAAAATTTTCAATTTTTCAAGGATGGATAAAATCCTGCAGAACATCGTTCTGCGGCAGTAAAAACAAGGTTTTACAGCATAGCTCAAAAAACAAGTTTAAGCTGTGGAAAGTAAAAGTTCTTATTAAATTCAACCTGATTTTCATAAATTTATAAATATACTGTCTAATTCTGGGACTGTAAAGTTAACCGG
>DAVZ01000056.1 GCA_002505765.1 Methanobacterium sp. UBA176
CAATATTTCATATTCGTTAATTATTGTTATTTCAGTAAGACATATTAAGTCAAAAATATTTCAACAAATCTGCTCAACCCCCCAATAACTTTACAACCCCGTAATAGTTATGTTATCCACTATAATAAGTCCGCATCTGGAAAATTCACGCTGAAAGTTTTATTGTTGCGAATTAATTCATTACTGAGGTGATTTTTATTTACAACAACTGTTAACATTGGTGGATTAACATTTGCCCTCATCACCCATCCAAGCGCCATAAAGTTGGCTCTCTCCACTTTTGTTCCCGTAATGATACAGGCATTGTTAATACCCGTTGTTTCCTATGTTATTTTTTTTATATTCTCTCTCCATAAGTTTAAAAACTTCTTTATAAGTTTTTGGACGTTCTTTAAGCTTATCTATTTTCTTATAAAGCAATTTGAAAACTTGAACAGTTGCTTTGCTCATTTGGGGATTTCCATTTTCAGAAATTAATTCTACAACTTCTTCCATCTCTTCGCATCGCCTTTTTGCATGTAAAGAACTGCTAATTATTCTTGAGATTGCAGAGTCTTTAAAATTTTCACCTTCTGTTTCTGCAATGATATTCAGGACTTCTTCATCAATCCCCATTTTATATGCTGTATAAAGCGTTTCCAACAGCAAAGCAGAGATTCCTTTGGTAAAAGAACTTCTAAGCATTTTTATCGCTGAAGCCTGCCCTAATTCATCTCCAATAACACTTATATTCATGCCATACTTGTTTAATTCAGTGAATTGGCATGCATAATTTCCTGATGTAATTATATGAACTGAAAGCCCCTTTTTGACCCTTCCAATTATTGATGCATCCACCGTTTTACCATTGTGGATATAAGAAAGGGCTTCTTTTACGGTTCTGGGAGAAACGTTGTTCATATCAACATAAACACCATTAACATGATCTCCAACTTCCATGGCTACTATAATTGACTGGGAAGGAGTAACTGTTGATAATAAAATATCTGAAACTTCAGCAAGCTCTTTATTGCTTTTATATAAAGTTACACCTGATTTTCCTGCAAGTTCTTTTGTTTCACTGCTTCTCCCCTCAACACATGTGGCTACATTAACTCCATGTTTTAAAAGACCCTTAGATAAAGTTGATGCCACTTCTCCAAACCCTAAAAACCCTATCTTCATTTAATTGCTCCGAAAAATAATGTATATAACATGTAAATACCTGCAATTATAATTATTGATCCTGAAATAACTCTTATATGATCTGAATATTTAATTAACTTCCTTAAATTTATTTGGGATACTCCCAGTGCTATGATGAAGATTGTAAGTGAAAAACCAGCACTGAACAATAATATATTAAGTGCACTGTAGGCAATATCACCTGTTGTGACGCTATAGGCTATAATTGCAATTAAATAAGACCCATAACATGGAGACCAGGCAAGGGATGTTAAAAAACCAATTAAAAATGACTGAATATAACTATTTTCATGCTGAACTGAACTGTATGAGATTTTAAATGATTTTTTATTTAAAATAAAGAAAATACCAGTAAATATTATTATTAAAGCGGCAAAAAACCTGAAATAATACAAATACTGGTTAATTGCAGCTGTAAAAATTATTGTAAGCGCTATTATTAAAGTAAAAACTAAGAAAAATCCTAAAACGAAGGAAATGATTTCAGTTGCCCTTTGTTTTAAAAGTGAATATCCAATGATTACGGGAATCAGAGGTAGCACACAGGGGGATATAACAGAGGCCATACCTGCAAAAAATGATAGTAAAAGCCCAATATTCATTTTTATCTCTCTTTAAATTTGATTTAATAAATTATCGGCATCCACATAACCTTCAATCCGGTTTATTTCCTGTCCGTTCGAGTTTAAAATTAGCAAGGTAGGATATCCATAGATTCCATAATTTGAAGCTAAATTGGAGTTTTTATCTGCATCTATTTTTGCAACAACATAATTTTTAGCCAATTTTTCCTGAACTCGCGGATCAGAAAATGTTGTTTCGTCAAGCTCCTTGCAATAATAACACCATGTGGTGTAAAAATCTACAAAAACAGGTTTATCAGTATTTTGGGCTTCTGCAAGGGCAGATTTTAACTCTGTGTGCCAGTCTATATCGACGTTTTCTGCTGTGGTTGTTTCTTCACTTCCAGAACTTAATACAGCGTATGCAGCTATTATCCCGGTGAATATGATTCCAATTATGATTAATGCTTTTTGCATGACTTTTCTTTTGTTGATGTGTTAAATATAAATTATGATGTATTTCCTAATTTTAAAACAACGTTATCGCCGACATTTACGCCGATATCCTTGGCTATTGGGTTGCATTTAACATTTAGTAAACAAAATACAGGTTTATTCCCTAATTTCATGGCAGTTAGACCTTCATAATTACCAAGACCCTTGGAAATAACAATGTCTGAATTATTGAATATCTCCTTAAATTCTTCTGAAATATTGGCATATAAAATTCCAATAGAATCTGTACCGGTTGATACAAGCTTAGCCACTTTTTCAAGCCCTATTTGAAGTGCATCGTCTATACATGCATCGTTCAGTATTGGCTTTTCTTTCAGGGCTACTGTAACTTCAACATCATATTCTTTAAGCTTTTCTATAAGCAATTTATCAAAGACTATTTCTCCATTGTTATCTGCTAAATATAAAACATTTTCAGCGGTTTTTAGTTTTTTTTCAAGCTCTATGGTATGGTTTAAAGCAATATCTTTATTCATATTGTCAATGATTCCTTGTTCAGTATCAAAATTAACTCCAAGCGCTCCAAAATCAATTATATTCCCTATAATAGCTGCTTTTACATAAGTTTCAAGGCCATCTTTTTCTTTTAAAATCTCTTTAATCCTGGGCAGAAATTTCATTGCTATTTCATTACCCTTCCTCTTTTTGGGTAGATAAGGATCCTTATTATGTGTTCTATCCTTTATAGTTCGATGAATTTTTGTACCAAGCTCGTTGGAAACAGCTTCTCTATTGAAGTCCCTGTAAATAATTTCTATAAGTTCTTCCATAACTTCAATTTTAAGATTTTCATCTTCCGTTGCTAAATCAAGTGCTTCTTTTGCCTGTCTCAAGAAACAGGGAGCGCATTCGTAGTAAACTTTCATAAAAATCCTCATTCAGATTTATATTTTCATATCTCATTTTAATATTTAGATAAATTTTTAGGCAATTCGGGGAGCTGGAGACAAACACAGGATAAAAATAATAACCATTACAATTGATAGGATTTTCCTGTTCCTGCTCAATTTTGAAACATTATCCAGGGCTCCAGGATGTTTTTTTGACATTAATAAAATAAATCCCATTAGAAATGCCATAAAATACCATCTAAGGTACAATGTTATTATTATGCCTGTTATTGACAATAATAAATGAATTTTAGTATTAAACAAAGATCTTGATATATGCCCTCCATCTAAAAATGCAACAGGCATAAGATTGAGCATAGTAACTATTATTCCTACCCATCCAGCAAAGGCAATGGGATGAATATACAATTGGTAACCTGAAGGTATATCTGGAGTTATTAATCCTATGATGATTTGCATTAAAATAGGAGGCTCAAAAAGTATAGAACCTTGCTGTAGCGGAGCTACATGAGAAAGATAAATACCAATTATCAATACAGGAATTGTAACGATGATTCCGGCAATTGGCCCGCTAACACCCAGGTCAAAAAGAGCATTTTTTGTGGGTATCGCTGATTTAATGCTTATAACTGCTCCAAATGTTCCAATGGGTGGGATACCTGGCACAAAATAAGGTAACGTGGCTTTAACGCCATGTTTTCTTGAGGCAAAATAGTGTGCAGATTCGTGGGATCCTATAATTGCCAGAATTGCCATAGAAAATACCACTCCTTCCCATATATTTCCTCCAAACAGGTAACCGGCAGAAATAGTAGTTACAATTGTCACCAGGAGGAGCAGAATGTTAATATGGGTCCTTGATTCGCCATGATTTGGCTTTTGAACTATATTTATCTTATAATTGTCATCATATTCATTAATAAAAGGCAAATAACCTATTTTATCCAAATCATCAACTAATTTAACAAATTTGTCTCTATCGTAGTCATAAGTAATCATATAGAATTCTTTTTCTTCAATATGGGTGCTTTTTATATGAAAATAACGTGATACATGATCTTCAATAAAATTTGTATAGTCCACTTGTTCACATCCGACAGGTTTAAAATTAATATCATGATTTTTCATCTAATTTATGATTTTAATTATCTATAAAATTTACCAGATAAAAAAAAAAGATATCAGCCGCCGTAAATAACGCGGATAACTTCAATTATGTCTCCATCTTCAAGAATTTCTTCTTCAATTACCACTTCGTTGTTTCTCTTAACTACAACTGTTTGAGAGGAAATATCCATTTTATCCAGCACTTCTTTGATGTTCATATTCTCATGAATTTCTAATGCATGCTTTTCTTTATCAATGATCACTGTAATTGTCATTTTTATTCCTTTTGGTGAATTTTTTTAGAAAATAAGCAAGCCCTGCACATTTCATGAGATGCAGGCTCGCCGCATTTTATACATGTTCCTATACCTACCTTTTTTTCGGCAAATTCTTTTTTCAGAGCGGGTTTAATTTTGTCAAATCCTTTAAGGGTTGAATACATTATTGTAGGATGATTAACAGACAATTCTTTTATAAATCGTCCAACTTCGCCTCTAAATGACTCTTGTGAATATGGACATTCATCAAAATGAACATCCAGCTCGCTGGCAACAGCGTACAATCCAACTTCTTTTTCAGGGATTTCACGAAGGGGTTTTATTTTAACGGTGAACTTATCGCTTTTTGGCTCTGATTTTGCCCCAATTCTTGTTAAATTGTCGATATTTCCTTCAAGATAATTCATGAGTATTGCCTGGGTCTCATCGTCAAGATTATGTCCTGTTGCAATTTTGGTAGCTCCCTCTTCCCTTGCAATCTTATTAATGATCCATCTTCTAAATACTCCACAATAAGTGCATGCTCCATGTTCTCTGCGGTCATCGGCCATGATTTCGTCCAGTGTTTTTCCAAAATAATCCTTTATTGACGCAACTCTATGTTTTATGCCCATTCTCTGTGCATTTTTTACTGCAATTTGAATTCCATGCTCTCTGTAACCTTCTATTCCCTCATCAATGATTATTGCAATAAGATCTATTACATTTCGTTTGTAAAGCGAATTGAGGATATCAAGAACAATTACGCTGTCTTTTCCACCAGAAAGGGCTACTGCAACCTTATCTCCCTTTTCTATGAGCTTATTTCTGCGAATGCCCTTCATAACTTTATCAGTTATGGATTGGATGAAGCATTCTTTACACAGCATCTGCCCTGAAGCTTTTCTGCTTATTATTACTGGCGTGGCACCGCACTTTGTGCAGATATTCATATTATAACCTGAATAATTAGTAATTCTGTTTTTTAAATAATTCAAAGTCCTGAACGTAGTTTTTGTGGAGTGCAGCCGCAATTTCAGCCTTTTGAAGCTCTGCACCAAGATAGGTAGCATGTTCAAGACGTGAAATAAGTCCTTTTTTAATCATCTCATCGTAAACTGCTTTTGCAGTTTTTCCTTTAATGATTAAATCTGGTTTCATTCCTATATAATGAACAGCCTTTATAAATCCATCTTCAATTATTATTTTAAAACTTCCATGAGGATCCTGTGTAAATTTATAATCTTCTTCACCTTCTATAAGGGGTGCATCGATTTTTTCACTTATTGATTCTCCTTTACGCTTATCTTTAAATACTATCAAATTTATACCAAGGTCTTTCGGTATGGATCCTTTGTTTTTAGCCAAAAACATCATTTTTGATGAAACAGAAAGTTCATGAACGCTTCCAACTGTTTTACTGCTTTCTTCAGGCGTAAAAAGTATGCTTGCCTCCAGTTCCATTGCAATTCCTGAAAGCAAAGAATTCACTCCCACTGAATCTGTATCGAGTAATTCTGTTACGTTTCCAACTCCAAAAAATAGTGGAACCCTGTTACGTTTTTTAAATTCATAACAGGCAATAATTGATTCCACTATGCTGCTGCTGTTAATAGGATCAAGTATCAAGTCCGCAATTACGTCAATTTCGATGCATTTTTCTGTTAATTCTTCAAGTGCATTGACCCGTTCTTCAATGGTTTCAGGTGTCCAGTTTTCACTGAAATTAGTCGGTAAAATAACTGCAGGAACATTTTTTTCTTCCATTAAAGGCAGGACTTCATCACAATTTCCAAGATCAAGACTTAAAACCATGTCTACACCAGATTCAACTGCAGCTTTAATTTCAACAGGATTTAATGTATCTATGCTTATGGGAATATCATTTAAATTATTTTTTAGTGTTTTTACCATTTCAGGAATTTCATCTGCATTTGTCTCGCCAGCAATCATTCCAATATCTATCATCTGCGCACCTGAATCTACAAAATATTTTGCACGTTTAATTAAGTCTCCTTTACTTAGTAAAGGCGCATTTGCAATTTCAGCCAGCACCCTCATTGGAAAATCCTCACCAACAGGTAAATTGCCTATAAGAATATTTTCTGGTTTTTTTAAGAGTCTTTCAGTGTTATTTTTATCTTTTTCAAAGTCTTCAATGAACTTAAAGGCCCTTTTTTGAAGTTCTTCCTCAATAAGTTTATCTGCCGGCGTTTTTGATGAAAGTTCCAGCTCTTCAGCCATATCCAGGACTATATTAAGGTCTGCAGCACTTGTAGAACCTTTATATGTGGGAATTCCTGTTTCATACTCTATCTCGCTTACATCTTTCCTTATAAGCCCCGGGGTTACGATCATATCGTATGAATCAAGGTCAGGAAGATTTTTAATCTCTTCAAGTATTTTTGGTGGTGTTAAAAATGCAGCAATAGGGGTTTTAATAGTATGAACATTTGTATCTTGATATGATTTCTTTGATACTCTCTTAACTGTTTTGCTTGCAAGTTTACCGGTTACAATAAGAACTTTCATTTTACACCTCTAAACAGGATTTTTATGGCTTAAATTAATTCTATAGATAAATTTAGACGTTAAAATGTAAGATTTAAACTTAATTTCTATTTTTATATTAATTTATCCTTTTGCAAATTTTTCTTATATTATTGTATAAGATCATGTGCAACATTTATATATACTATAATTTATAATGATTATACATGAGGAATGGAGGTACAGTATGATCGAAATTCGATTTCATGGACGTGGAGGACAGGGTGCAGTAACCGCTGCAGAAATATTAGCAAAAGCAGCTTTTGAGGATGGAAAGTATTGTCAAGCATTCCCATTCTTCGGTGCTGAGCGAAAAGGTGCCCCAGTCATGGCGTTTACAAGAATAAGTGACATACCAATAAGAAGAAGATATCAAGTTTATAATCCGGATTATGTTGTTGTACTGGATGGGACTCTTTTAGAGGCTGTAGATGTATTATCTGGGCTTAAAAAAGGTGGAAAAGTAGTTATTAATGCCAAAGATAATGTAGATCTTGGAGTAAAATCTTACAGTATTGATGCTACTGGAATTGCACTTGAAGTTCTGGGAGTTCCAATAGTTAATACAGTTATGTTAGGAGCCTTTGCCAAAGTAACTGGCGAAGTTACACTTGATTCAATTATAAATATAACTAAGGAGACTTTTCCAGGCAAAATGGGCGAAAAAAACGCAGAAGCCGCTAAAATAGCCTACGAAAAAGTCAAATAAAAAACGATTTTTATAAATTATAAAAGGTGATTTCATGACAGTCAAAATAGGAACAGTTAAAGAGCCTGGAAGCAGCAAGATGAATAAAACAGGTAGCTGGAGAACCTTTAGACCCGTTCTGGATGAAGAAAAATGTATAGATTGCGAAAACTGTTTTTTATTTTGCCCTGAAGGGTGTATAAATAAAGAAAATGAGATTGATTACGATTATTGTAAAGGATGCGGCATATGTGCCGAGGAATGTCCTGTTAAAGCCATTAAAATGGAGAGAGATTAAATGCTTAAAGTAATTTCTGCAAATAGGGCTATTGCTGAGTCTGTTAGGCTTAGTAAGCCTAAAGTAGTTCCGGTTTACCCAATAACTCCCCAGACATCAATTTCAGAATATTTAGCTCAATTTGTTGCTGACGGAGATCTTTCTGCAGAGTACATAAAAGTAGAATCAGAGCACTCTGCAATGAGTGCAGCAATAGGTGCTTCTGCAACAGGTATTAGAGTATTTACAGCAACAGCATCTCAGGGATTAGCTCTGATGCACGAAATGTTATTTTCCGCTGCTGGTTTGAGAAATCCTATTGTAATGGGAAATGCAAACAGAGCATTATCAGCACCATTAAGCATATGGAACGATCAACAAGATTCTATTTCTGAAAGGGACACTGGATGGTTGCAATTTTATGCCGAAAATGCTCAGGAAGCACTTGATTTTGTATTACAGGCATATAAAATTTCTGAAAATGAAAAAGTTCTGCTTCCAAGCATGGTTTGCGTAGACGGATTTATACTAACTCACACTGTCGAACCGGTGGATGTTCCTTCACAGGAAGAAGTAGATGAGTTCTTGCCTGAATATAAACCAAAACATTCGTATCTTGATCCTGAAGACCCAATGTCACTGGGAACATTTACAGATCCAAATTATTACATGGAAGCACGATACGCCATGGAAGTAGCAATGCAAGCGTCAAAAGACGTTATAAGGAGTGTTAACAAGGATTTTGCTGAAAAATTCGGACGTGAATATGGATTTATTGAAAATTACATGTGCGATGACGCTGAAATAATCCTTGTAGCAATGGGGTCAATCTGCGGTACAGTAAAGGACGCTATAGATACTTTAAGGGAACAGGGACAAAAAATTGGTCTACTTAAAATAATAGCATTCAGACCATTCCCTAAGGATGAAATTTATGAGACGGTAAAAAATGCCCATAGAATAGCTGTTTTAGATAAAAATATATCCTTTGGTATTGGAGGGGTTTTATTCAACGAAATAAAAGCTAAAATGGATGTAGATATCAGAGGATTTATATTAGGTCTGGGTGGACGTGATGTATCTCCAGAAGATATTAAAAAAATTGTAGATATAACTAAAACTTCAACCGAAAGTGATAAAATTAACTGGATTGGACTCAAAGAGGAGGAAATTTAAAATGGAAATACCTGAACAAGAATTTCTTGCCCCAGGACATAGAGGATGCGCAGGATGTGGTGCTACTGTTGCTGTAAGGCTTGCACTTAAAATGCTTGGTCCAAACACTGTAGCAGTATCTTCTACCGGATGTTTAGAGGTAATTACATCTCAATACCCCGAAACTGCATGGGAAATTCCATGGATTCATGTTGCATTCGAGAACGCTGCGGCAGTAGCTTCTGGAGTTGAAAGAGCTCTTAAATCTCAAGGTAAGGATGATGTTAATGTAGTTGCCTTTGCTGGAGACGGTGGAACAGCTGATATTGGATTTCAAGCATTATCTGGAGCAATGGAAAGAGGACACAACATAATTTATATATGTTACGATAACGAAGCTTACATGAACACAGGGGTTCAAAGAAGCGGTGCAACACCATACGGTGCATCTACAACAACATCACCTGCAGGGAAAAAAAGCTTTGGAGAAGATAAGCCTAAGAAAAATCTTCCAATGATAATGGCAGCCCATGGTGTGCCCTACGTTGCAACAGCATCAATCTCCTACCCTGAAGATTTCATGAAAAAAGTTAAAAAGGCGGGTGAAACTGAAGGGCCTGCTTATATTCACGTTCACCAGCCATGTACAACAGGATGGGGTTATGATCCCTCAAAAACTATAGAACTTGGGAGATTGGCTGTTGATACAGGTGCATGGATACTTTATGAGATTGTTGATGGAGAATTTAAGGTAACATACAGACCACTTCAAAGAAAACCTGTAAATGAATACTTAAATGCACAAAAAAGGTTTAAACACCTTGCAGACGAAGAAAAAGAGAAAATACAAAATTATGTTAATCAAGTATGTGCTGAACTGAAAATATAAGGGGGTTAAAGTCTTGGAAAAGATACTTATTCAACCAGAGATTTGCGACGGCTGCATGGATTGTGAAGAAGCCTGTAAAGAACTTCAAGGCACTTCATGTATAATGATCAGAGAAGTAGAAGGTTCTTACTACCCAATAATATGTCAGCACTGTGAAGACGCTCCCTGTGAGAGAATATGCCCTACTGGAGCCATGGGAAGATCTGAAATTAACCATGAAAAGTGCATTGGATGCTCTCTGTGCATGCTCATCTGCCCATTTGGTTCCATTTCAATGCATGATAGGAAATCGTATAAATGCAGCCAGTGTAAGGATTTTGATACACCCGCATGTATTAAAGCTTGTTCAAGGAGGGCTATAACTCTTGTAGATGCTGAAATGATGAAGCTTGAAAAACAGACAAAACACATTGAAAAGATTGCAGGGATCAATAAAAAGTCCAAAAAGAAAACTGGCCTTGTTGATGTTTTAACTCACGATACAAGGGCAAAGGATGCTCTTAAATAGGAGGCAGAAGATGAAAGAATTAGTTTCACGACCCGAACTCTGCGAAGAATGCGATAAATGTGAAAGAGAATGCCCTCAAAACGCTATAAGGGTTATTAACGGCGTAGTAATCCATTGTTTACACTGTGCACCTGATAGAGCTCCATGTCTTGGTATCTGTCCAGAAGAGGCCATTGAAGAGATTGACGGTGCAATTGTCATTGACGAAGATGTCTGTATAGGTTGCGGTCTCTGCAGAGATGCCTGTCCTATTGGGGCCATTCATATGGATGAAACTGGCATTGCAAAGAAATGTAATTTGTGTATTAACCAGGAAAACCAGGAAACTCCACTTTGCGTTTTAACATGCCCTACAGGCGGTTTATGCACAGATTCAGAAGAAATGGCTTCAGATAAGCGTGAAAAAGTTGCTAAAGAACTGGAAAGGCTTAAGATGATTATGAAATACTGATTAAGCCCCAAATTAATTTTTTAATAATTTAAATCAGTTAGTTTTTTCAGTTACTATTTTTCTTTTTTTAAACAAAATTTATAAGGATTTGTCTTTAAATAAAGTTTGGATGATACCATGATTTCTCAAAGTACCATAGAAAATACAATTTTTAATCTATTCAAAGAAGCAGTGATCAGGCTTCCAGAGGATGTGAAAATTGCACTCCAAGATGCCTATAAAAAGGAGGATCAGGAGATTGCCAGGTTAAATCTTAAAGCTATCCTCGATAATATTGAAGCAGCCCAAAAAATGGGGGTTCCAATGTGCCAGGATACAGGTCTCCCCATTGTTTTTGTTAAACTTGGCAGGGTTGAAGTTGAAAATCTCTATCAAGGGATTAGGAAAGGAGTTGAAAAAGCAACAGAAGAGGTTCCTCTCCGGCCAAATGTGGTGGATCCATTAACAAGGGAAAATACTGGCACCAATACAGGTAATTTAATCCCCCAAATTGATATTGAACTTATTGATGATGAAATTATTGAATTAACTGTTTTTCCAAAGGGTATAGGTTCTGAAAACAACAACGCTCTTAAAATGGCCCTGCCTGGTGAAGGGATAAAAGGAATAAAAAGATTTGTTCTGGATACTGTAACTGCTGCAGGAGGAAAGCCATGCCCTCCAATAATTGTAGGTGTTGGAATTGGTGGATCGTCAGATATGGCCATGAAAATTGCAAAAAAGGCATTACTTGGAAAGGTTGGAGAGAGAAATCCAGATAAACAGATTGCAGAGCTTGAAAATGATATTTTACGCCAGATAAATGAGACCGGGATTGGTCCAATGGGTCTTGGTGGTAAAACTACTGCTCTTGATGTGAAGATTCTTACTGCAGATACACACACTGCAGGACTTCCTATTGGCGTATGCATCCAGTGCTGGGCTGAAAGACATGCTACTGCAGTTATAAAGCCATAAAATGTCGTAATAAAATAAAGTTTAATTAACTAAAATAACTAATTATTATTAAGAAAAATGAATTAGTATCTTTAAAAAAAGAATTTATAATTCTATTTTTCCTTTAAATGTAAAAATTGCTTAAAAAAGAGAATCATTTGCTGTTTTTATCAGTTTTTTTCAGATTAAAAAAGGTTTTAGATTCAATAAGTCCCTGAGTTTCTAGGTCATACATTAAATGCATTATTATTACATATTCCTGCCCAGTATAATCAGATAACTCTTTAATGGAAACATTTTCATTTCTGTTCAAATAATCAATGGCGTTCATGGTTAATTCCTTTTTTAAATTGTGATTTTTCCATTTTGCATCCATATTATCAATCTCCATTTCCTGTTTGAACAATTTATTATTCTCTTTTCGTGTTTTATTTTACACTTGAAGTGTATGTCTCAAGGGGTATATATTATTTTGTATTTCGATAGAAGGTTAAATTAAAAATTTATTGAATAACTAAATACGCAATAATACTACTCATAAAACAATAAATAGTATTCCCCCAACCTTATTTAATGATATTTTATCTCCTTAAAGGCAGTGGCAGTAATAAAAGTAAATAGGGGAATTTTGCAATTAGAGGAAATACAACAGAAGCTTCACCAGATTGAGGGCGTAATAATAGAATAATTGCCCTAAATGTGCTGCACATCACCTTCTAAAGCTATAAATACCTGACTGGCCGTGCTCACATTTGCTAATTGATCATGTCATTGCTGAGTAATGAATACCCAGTATTCAGCTTATTATGAAACTTCTTATATATGATGCAGGGTTGGATTTGCACCTTTAAGACCTAATTTACCAAAGATTGGGGCATAATCCAAACAAAAAAAAAGCGGTTTATTAATGCAGATGTAATAATTCAAGATAATATCTCAAAAATTAGTTCAAATGGATTAATTAAGATAAATCCTGAAAAAGAAAATAATAATTTAACTCATTACTAAATTCTATGGTTTTTCGCATGTTATCATGAAGATGGTTCTATCTCCAATGCTCACTGCACGGTCTGCGGTTCGCTCAAGGAATCTTGCAACAAAAAGAAGATATATCATATAGGATATTGAATCCTTGTCCTTGAACATGATTTTTGTGATGTTATTAAGAGTTTGATCAAACAAATCGTCAACATTGTCGTCGTCTTGCCTTAATTCCCGTGCCATGTTCATATTCTGGTCTAAAAATGCATAAAGACCTTTACTGACCATCATCTGAACAATATTGGACATGTGCGTTAGATCTTCTAATGTTCTCTCTGGAAGTTCATGTCCCTTTATTTCTTTAGCCACTTCAGTGATGTTTACTGCTAAATTTGCCATTCTGTTTAAATGACTTCCAACTTTAATACATGCTTCAATAAACCTTAAATCCTTAGCAACAGGCTGTTCAGATGCAATTATACCCATACATTTTCTTTCTAAAAAAAAATTCATTTCGTCAATTTTTTTAGCTGATTCATTGACCTTTTTCAACGTTTCTTTATCAAACTGGATTAAAATTTTAAAGGCATCTTTCTGCGCCTTAAGGGCCATTTGACCCATTTCTTCTACTTCTTCTTTTAATTCCCTTAATTTCTTTCTAAATCTCACTCTTGGGTATCTTTTCATTTTCCCACCTTTCTGTGAAAACATATTATTAAATTAACCAAATCTACCGGTGATATAATCCTCTGTACGCTTATCTTCAGGTTCTAAGAATAATTTATCTGTAAGACCACTTTCAACAATTTCACCATGTAAAAAGAATGCTGTATGCTTAGAAACCCTTGTAGCCTGTTGCATGTTGTGTGTAACAATAATTATTGTAAATTCATTCTTTAATTTGTGAATCAGGTCTTCTATTTTGGTTGTTGAAATTGGATCTAATGCTGAACACGGTTCATCCATTAAAATAACTTCAGGATTTACAGCAATTGTTCTTGCAATACACAATCGCTGCTGCTGACCGCCTGAAAGACCCATAGCAGACATATCCAACTTATCCTTAACCTCATCCCATAATGCAGCTGCTTTTAAACTTTCTTCAACCCTTTCTTTAAGGAGTTCTTTATTACTCATTCCATGAGTTTTCAATCCATAGGCTACATTTTCAAATATTGATTTAGGAAAAGGATTGGGCTTCTGGAAAACCATACCTATTCTTTTCCTAACTTCAACTACGTCAACTTTAGAGTCGTAAATATCTTCATCATCGAGTTTTACAGTTCCGCTCATTTTAAATGTGTCAATCAAATCATTCATCCGATTTAAAGTACGTATAAATGTTGATTTACCACATCCGGAAGGTCCAATTAGGGATGTAACAGTTTTTTCATGAATTTTGAGATTTACATCTTTCAAGATATGAGCTTCGTCAAAATAAACATTTAAATCAATTGATTCCATTTTATATTTCATTTTATCGTCCCATCATTCTTTTAATATATCTTTCAACCATTATATTAGTTACAATTGTAATTCCAAGTAGTATAATTATGAGGGCTGCGGCAGTTCCAAAAGCATTTTCTAATGATATACCCTCTGTTGCCAGAATATAAAGGTGCAATGGGAGAGGTCTTGCCGGATCAAAAATAGATTCAGGAATGGTTAAAGCAGCACCCACTGTATATAAAATTGCAGCGGTCTCCTCAATAGCTCTTGCCATTCCCAGAATAATCCCTGTAGTGATTCCAGGTAGCGCAGCAGGTAATACAACCTTATATACTGTTTGCCATTTAGTAGCACCTATTGCAAGACTTCCTTCTCTGTAAGAACGGGGAACTGCTTGTATAGATACTTCCGATGCACGCATGATTGTTGGAAGTGCCATAAGAGCTAATGTAAGACCTCCTGATAATACACACCACCCCAAACCAAGGAAAACAACAAAAAAGGCCAGACCAAAGAGTCCGAATACAATTGATGGAATAGAGGCAAGTGTTTCAGCACCAAATCTAATTGTTTTAACTATTTTTCCTTCACCAGCATATTCTTCAATGTAAACTGCTGCTAACACACCTAAAGGAGTGGCCACAATTACAGCTATTAAAGTTACATAGATAGTTGAAACTATCATGGGTAAAATTCCACCTTCTGCACCGGAATCAATAGGATCACCTAATATAAATTCCAGACTGAAAGCAGGTAATCCCATTATAAGTATATAACCGACAATAATCAATAAAATGAGGATTGCTAGAAATCCTGCCGCCCAGAAGACGGATTTCATGATCTTTTGAGAAATTTTTGGCGATATAAATCTAAGGTTCAATTTATTCCCTCCAGGAAGAATTAATTATCTTCATTCTGGGATAACATCAGAGGTAACCTCCACCAATGGTTACTCCCTTCTTATAATGTATATAATTAGTTACAACCAGCAGAATCACTATTAAAAAGAACAGGACAATACCTGTTGCAAACAGTGCGTTGTAGTGCAATCCCTGTGCGTAACCCATTTCAAGAGCTATATTCGCGGTTAATGCCCTTGCAGGATCGAATATTGAATTTGGAATTTTTGCTACATTTCCTGCTACCATAATAACTGCCATTGTTTCTCCGATAGCACGTCCTAAACCCAGAATAATCGCTGTAATTATTCCAGGTATTGCTGCAGGAATGAGAACGTTTTTTATAGTTTGCCACTGAGTAGCTCCTAATCCAAAGGAGGCTTCTTTGTATTCGTGGGGAATAGACCTTATTGCATCTTCAGCTATACTGGTTATTGTAGGAAGAATCATAACTGTAAGAATTAGGGATGCAGTAAGAATACTGAATCCAGATCCTCCAAACTGTTCTCTTATAACTGGTACAAGAACTATGAGTCCGAAAAATCCATATATTACAGATGGAATACCGGCTAATGCTTGTATTGTAGGTTTTAGAATCTTCCTCATGTTGCTAGGGGCAATTTCAGCCAGAAATATAGCACAGCAAAGAGATAATGGAACTGCAAATAGTAAAGATAGTCCTGTGATATAAAGTGATCCAACTATCATAGGCAGTACACCATAAAGGTCATGGCTTGGGGACCATTCTGTTCCAAATATAAAGTTAAAAAATCCCACAGCATCAATTGCTGGGAGACCTTCACCCCAAATAAAAGCAAGTATAAGGAAAATTATGATAATTGATGATATCGCAGCTATGAATAAAGATTTTTCAATAAAAAATTCTTCCCATTTTCTTTGCATTTTTAATTACTCCTGATATTAATTAGATTATTTGAAATTTTTTATTATTCATTAATATATATTCCTATAAAATCAGACGGTATATTATTTGATATTATGGCAATATTTGGCGATGGGAGAGTTTAAAATATATTTCTATGTGGGTATTTTAATATTTTCCAAAGTATAAATTAGTTCTTTTTTTCAATAATTTTAAATAAATTCGATTCCATTATTCCTGTTCCAAGAGGTAAATGATCCTGCCCTAATCCATCAAAATCATGTAGATGAAGACCTATAAGATTATTATCAATCTTCTGGATCTTTAATTGGGTTTTCCACCACATCCTAGATGACCAACATCAGGCAAATGTTAAATTTTCCCCTGTGAATTCTTTTGACAATTTTACATTTTCATTATTTTGAAGGATATATTGCTTAAATCCCTTTGAACATTTATTTTCTAATCCTATTTTAACTCCTAAAGTAATCTGCAAATTGTGTTATAACAGCATAAGCTTCAGCAAACATCTCATAACATTCATATCGTGTCTATTCTATTGAATCATATTTAGGGATCCACTAAATATAGCACCGCATTTTCTATATTAAGATCATAGCATACTCTTAAATCTTTCTTTTCCATTTCTGTTTATCTAATACTACAGGATTATAGTGATGTGATATATGTAAATTAGCTTTTAAATTATGTATTTCAAGCAAATCTTGAATTCTTTTGGTTTCTTTTCCATAAGGAATCCGCTCTTTGCCTATTTATCACGACATAATCAACGCTTAGGGAGGGAAATTTAAAAAAGATTCGATTAATCCTCTAAAATCATCGTAGAGGTTACATCAAATTTAATCATTTTTCACTTTTAAAATAAAAAAATGTGGGTATTAAACCACTTATTGAGTAGATTTTACAGGAACAGCCCCTTCTCCTTGAACTATTTTCTGTCCTTCAGGGCTCATTACCCAATCAATGAATGCTTTTACTTCACCAGTCGGTGCTCCCTTAGTAAGGAAGATAAATGGCCTTGAAATTTTGTAAGTTCCGTCAAGGATAGCTGCTTCTGAAGGTGCTACTCCGTCAATCTTTAATCCTTTAACATCTTCAGGTTTGTAATGTGCTAAGGATATGTAACCGATACCGTTTGGATCTCCTTTAACAGATTGAGCAATTGCTTCGGTTGAACTCTGTACCACTGCGTCTGCAGTAATATTAGTTTCTTTGCCCATGACTATTTTAGTAAATCCGTCTCTGGTACCTGAACCATCTTCTCTGGTGAACACGTTTATTTTACCGCCTGAAGCACCAGGAACCTGGGTCCATTCAGTGGTTTTACCTGAAAAAATGTCTTTAACCTGGTCAACAGTTAGGTCACTTACGGAATTAGCTTTATTAACGACGACAACTATACCATCTTTAGCTATTTCGGTCTGTTCTAAACCCTGTGATTCGTTGGCTTTAGGTTCTGAGGATGCTGTACCAATTTCAGCTGTTCCATCTTGAGCACTCTTAATACCTACAGATGTTCCTCCACCCTGTACATTTATCTTTACATTAGGGTTCTCCTGCATGTATGCTTCAGCAAGAGCTTCAGCCACCGGCTGAACAGATGTAGAACCTGCTATGTTTATTGTTGTGTTTTCACCTGAACCTCCTCCAGCAAATACGAGGTAGGCTCCAACTACTACTATTATGGCTATTATGATTCCGATTATATACTTTGAATCCATGATTTTTCACCTCACCCTATACTAATAATCAATGTCTATTTAAATGTTACTATTTGTGTATCATTTATCACAATATGTGAACAAAATTGGGGGTGTGGGGTAACCAATCTTAAAGACATAAATTTCACTAAAGAGGAATAAGAAAACACTAAAAGCGATAAATTTAAATATCATACACCTTATATAAAACCCTGTTATGATTACAGAAGAAGCTTTAAAAGATATATTGAGGCTAAGGACTGCAAAATGGAAAACAGCCATAACTAAAGTTGAACCCAATAGATTAATCACGAGGGGCTATCCTCAGGAAGACCTGATTGGTTATATATCTTTTTCAGAAATGATACATCTGCTTATAAAAGGCAAATTACCTTCAAAAAATGAGGCTAAAATGTTGGGGGCAGTTCTTGTATCTTTCTGTGATCATGGAGTAACCCCTCCAAGCACCCAGGCCGCCAGACTAATGGCATCTGCAGGATCCCCATTAAATGCATGTATTGCAGGTGGACTCCTTGCATTTGGAAAGAATCATGCAGGGGCAATAGAACAGGCCATGAAAATTTTTCAGCGGGGAATTCAAATGGCTGAAAATAATATAAATGAAGTTGCAGAGGAGATCGTAAGCTTTTTCATGCACAATAATAAAAAAATTTCTGGATTTGGGCACCGCTATCATAATGAAGACCCCAGGGCTCCAAAACTCCTTGAACTTGCCAGAAAATATAAATGTTTTGGAAAACACTCCCAGCTTGCTGTTGCAATTGAAGACCTACTTTATGACAAGAAAAGAATTAGAATGAATATAGATGGAGCAAATGGAGCTATTTTATCAGATATGGGTTATGATTGGAGGATTGGAAGCGGTATTTTTATGATAGGTCGTCTTCCAGGTATTTTAACCCATGTTGATGAAGAAAAAACACGTGAATCTCCATTCAGAAAGTTGTTTGAAGTAGATGAGATTTACTACGATGGGTTGTAAAAATTTCTTAATCATCATTCCATTTTTAGAAGTTTTTTTAAGAAATAAAATAAATATAATAATATAAATTGTTTTTTTACGGAGGCTATTAAATGGATGATATGAGATATGAAAGGGCTAAAAAAAGGGTTGAAGAACTTAAGGGATTTTACGGGCATTTAACAGCTTATATCATAGTTAACGTATTTTTAGCGATAATTAACTTTTTTACTACCCCTGGTTTCTGGTGGTTCCTCTTTGTAACTTTCTTCTGGGGAATAGGGCTCATTTCACATGCAGCGTCATTGTTCCTGAAACGAGGGATCTTTTCCAGAGAATGGGAAGAACGTAAAATCAGAGAATATATGGAAGAAGAAGAAAAAAATCAAAGATAGTTTTCTTTTCT
Source organism: Methanobacterium sp. UBA176 (assembly GCA_002505765.1). GTDB lineage: Archaea > Methanobacteriota > Methanobacteria > Methanobacteriales > Methanobacteriaceae > Methanobacterium_D. Next base: position 19,255 of record DAVZ01000056.1, read on the forward strand.
TTTTCGTCTGAACTGTTCTGGAGTAGTGGTTCTGGGAATGTTTTCATGATATTCCCTTGAGATATCAATTATTTCAACGCAAATATCTCCAATTCGTTCAAGTGCCTTTACAACTCTTGAAAGAGAGAGATAATAAGTTGAACGCTCTGTATCCTCAAATGAGGATTCAGCCATCTGAGTTGCAATACAATTTAAAGCTCTTTTTTGTAAAAGGTGTAACTTTTCTTCGAAGGTCATCACTTTATTTTTTAAATTCAGTTTTTCATCTAAAAAAACATCGATGGAATAGGTAATCATTTTTTTTGAAGTTTCATACATTTCCTGTATGTATTTAAACATCTCAGGATCTATTTTATATGATTCTTTTATAGTAAAGTTTGCGAATTGACAGGAATGGTCTCCTATACGTTCCAGGTCAGATGCAACCTCACTGAAGGCATTTATTTTACTTGACTCAGAAGAAGGATTCATTGAAAGAGCCATATCCACAGATGTTCTTATTTTTTCGTGCATATTATTGGTTATAAAATCCATTTTCAATGCTTCATTTGCCAGTTCACTGTTATACTGGGAAAGAGCTTCAAAGGACATTTCCAACTGTTTATGAATATGATCTGACATTCCTCTAAGCAGATCTATTATTCTTAATGTTCCCTGTTCTACTTGAATACTTTCCTCACCGTATATTTTCAAAAAATCGTCAATTTTTTTTGGTTCTATGACGTAGGCCCTTTTAATAATTTTTTCACTTATCAGGGGTTGAAGCAGCTTGGTAACGTATCTACGTGTTATTCCGAGCCTTTCTGCAATTTCATCCTGTGTTGAAGGATTTTCATAGCGTATTAAATCCAGTATAGCTTTTAAAGTAGCATTTTTTGTTTTTTTGGCCATTTTTCCATTAACTCCTGTTTTCACCCACATCGTGATTGATAACTATTGATTCCTGGATGATTGATATGGTAACATATAATAACGCAGCTATTACTACAAGTGAAATAATAAAGCCGAATTCAACAAAATAGGTTGCATATAATTGCACTAATGGCGAATTAGCATCAATAAATCCATTTAAAAGTTTGATTACACCCACTGATAATACTGTATATCCATATGACCTTTTTATATTCTCTGATATCAATAAAGGATAGATGCCCATTATGATCAGACCTGTTCCTATTGATCTAAAGAGAGTCCAGTTAGTTGCATTTTCTAAAAAATTGAAAATTTGTTCTGGTTTAAGGTATATGGATGAAAATATATAGATGATTTCAATTCCTATTATAATTAAAAGGGGAATTACATAAACAATTCGTGTTTCAATTTTTTTTGTTTTCACGTTTTCAATGGGCTCTTTAACGTAATGAGACATTATTTGATAAAGCATTGCACCGATAACTGCTCCAAGGATAGTTCCTGCAATCCCAATTTTTGAAGTTGTATAGGCCACGATTCCGGAAATAACACCGGCCATTATTACATCTAACATTTTTGACATTAAATCACATTTTTCCAATTACTTATGAATTAATAACATTGTTTTAATTTTTTTATTAGGCAAATTTATATTTTCAATCTTATAAAAATTGTTCCTACAAGAAGAAGTATATTTCTTATTAGGTATATTATAATAACACCAAAAATAGAATCTATATTTGATGTTCTTACCATTCCTTAAAACAGTATCCAATTATGGAATGAAACATATAAAATGATCTTCTAAATAAGCTATGAAGTTGATTTTTTAACTCTAAATAAACTTTTCATTTACGAATAAGATAATAGACTCCTACTACCATAAAGGGCATTATTATCAGCAGAATAGTTGATGGCATGGTTGAATAAGAACCGAAATATGTAATAGCCACACTTAATGGAATTATACCGTCTCGCATACTGCTTGTAAATAAAAAACCAGCCCTTTGTTTGATTTCGGTTCTAAAAAGCTTGCTTAAAGCATATCCATAGATAAATCCTGCAGTAAGAAGAATTATATTGATAAATATCAATATTGAAATCATATTTAGATCATATACCATGAGTTTGGATGCCATATGGGCTATTGCTATAACTATTATTAAAAGACCTGCAAAGGAAGATAAAAAGGTAACAGTATTTTTAGTGGGAATATATTTTTCTTCTTCGACCCTTAAAAAGAACGCCAGGATTGCCGGTACAAATATAGATAATGCCAGAAGTTTTAATATTGATAATGAAACTTCAGGCGATGCTATACCCAGAAAAAAGAGTACAACAGGATAAACAATTATACTGAGCATCATGGAAAAAAGAGCGGTACTTATGGCTATAGTGCCATCTCCTCCTGATAGTTCGGCCCATAAGGATGCAACGACAGGTGATGGTGCAAAACATAATAAAATTATTCCTATCATTATTTCAGGCTGCTGAATGAATCCATGTCCAATTAAAATTCCTATTAATGGATATAAAATTAGATTAGAAGAAATTAGTCCAATTACAATCTTATAATTTTTAACCACCCCAGTGAAGTCGCTTATCTGGTGTTCAATTACCATTGAAAATACGAGAATTGCCAGTAAAAGAGGAATATAAGAGGATAAAATAGAAAATTTGGGATAAAGATAACCAATGATCACACATAAAATCGTTAGTAAACCATAATATTTCCTTATATTTGCATGATACCGGGTTAATGACATTTTTTACTTCCTTCCTGCTCTGAAAGTTCATTTATAAGTGTTTTATTTTTATATTTTGAGATTTGAAACTTTCGCAGAATTTATATATCAGTACAACTTTATAAAGTTATACACTTCGAGTGTAAAATAGATCATATTAAGTGATCTAAAATGGAGTGATCTTATGGAAATAGATTTTAAGTTCAGTGTTGATGCGATGGGAAGAAAGGTTTGTCCAATAGAGGACGGAAATGTGGTTGTACAGATAATCCTTAATAAAGATTATCCTGATGTAGAAGAAGGATTTAGGGATCTGCACATCCTTCAGGACATTGAAAATGCTTTAGGTAATGCATCAGAGATTGAAGAATTTAAAGATCTTGTTGATAGATATGGATATCTTTATGTGGATAATTTAAATGATTAACATCTTAATTTATCTCCTGCCTTTAATAATACTAAAAATACATTAATTAATAAATTAAAAAAATAGTAATATAATTTATCCAGGTGAAAATATTTTGAATTTGGAAAGAAAGTGGCGGATACTTCTTGCCATTGCCCTTGGAACTATAATGGTACCTATAAATGCCAGTATAGTCAATGTTTCTTTACCAACCATCACAGTATTCTTTTCTTCAAGTATTGCAGTTTCAGAATGGGTTATAACAGCTTATTTAATTAATTTATTGGGATTTGTATTATTATTCGGTCGATTGGGTGATTTTTATGGCCATGAAAGAATTTACTTGATTGGACTTTTAACATTTGTATTTACATCATTTCTATGCAGTTTATCAACTTCAATTTATCTTTTAATAGTTTTCAGGGCTTTTCAGGGAATAGCTGCTGCTTTAATGATCTCTGTTTCAATGGGCATAGTTAGAGATGCATTCCCTTTAAGCCAGACTGGTAAGGCTCTTGGAATCTATGCAGTGGCAATAGCGGCAGGATTAGCTATAGGTCCTGTGCTGGGGGGAGTATTACAGACCTTGTTTAACTGGCAGACCATATTTTTAGTTAACGTGCCCACTGGAATAATCAGTTTTTTAATGTGTTATAAAATACTGGACAGGGGGGAAACAAAAAAAGTTAAATTGGACATATCAGGGGCAATACTACAGTATACCAGTATCTTTTCTACTGTATACTTATTGTATAATTTTCAGAACTTAGAGATTAATTATTTATCCATTATATTATTACTTATGGCGGTATTGAGTCTTTACTTATTTTTATGGAATGAAAAACGGGCTGAAAATCCACTATTGGATTTAGATATGTTTAAAAATAAATCTTTTTCGGCATTCAATCTTAGCCTGTTTTTTAATTATGTCAGCATGTATATGATCCTTTTTATAATGCCCTTTTACCTTCAAAAGGTATTAAAATTTAATCCAGCATTAACTGGACTGGTTCTTACCATTAATCCGGTGATTATAATGGTTTTAGCTCCATTAAGCGGTATTCTGTCTGATAGATATGGGTCCAGGCTTCTTGCTGTAATTGGAGCATTAATAAGTGCTGCAGCTTTTTATTCAATGAATTTTCTTACCATGTTTGCGGGAGTATTTGATGTTATATGGAGACTTGCTTTACTGGGACTTGGTGCAGCTTTATTTCAGGCCCCTAATAACAGGGCGATAATGAATGTTATTCCTGATAAAAATAAGGGAATAGCATCGAGTATTATTGTAACAATGAGAAACCTGGGAATGGTTTTTGGAGTATGTGTAGCAGGCATATTATTATCTTTTACCATAGATCCAACCCTATTAGAACAAAATGTACTTTATAACCTGAACGCTTATAATTTTACGGCAGGGATGCATCTGGTTGTTCTTTTAGGGGCTTTTTTAAGTATTTTAATATTTCTGTTATCTCCCGTTGGCATTTATCGCCAGAAAATCGCTGAGACAAAGGAAGTCATTCATGAATCAGAGATTATACCAACGTCACAGGAATTGATCAATGGATCAAGAGAAATAATTAATGAATCAGAACTGTTAACATACTCAAAAGAATTGATTAAGGATTCAGAACTTTTAAAGCATTCTAAAGAAATGATAAATTCATTTGATTCATTAAATAAGCGTAAAAAAGTCCTTAAAAAGCATTATGAAGAAATTGGTTTATTAAGATCTAAAAAAAGATAAGATTATGCCATTTTAGATAGAGACTGCAATATTTAAAATATAATTGTAATTCTTAAAAATAAAAGAGGTTATGAATATGAAATGTGAATGTGGATATATATTTAAATCTTCGCCTGAAATAAAGGAACATTTACAGTGTCCTAAGTGTAAAAAGTCAATGTGTGATTTTACAAGTCAAACAAATGGTAAAAAACTATTTGGACGATTAAGAGATGAATTTATTGATTTTCGAGAAAATGAAAGGGATTAGTAGTTTTTCAGGGAGTAATGAGATAATGTTATCCCGTGTAATTCAATATCCATTAAAATAGAAACTTTCTTCCAATGACCACTTTTTTTAATCTACTTGTTATTATTGTAATCCATCCAAACTAATTAAGTATCAAAATTGTGTCGAAGGACTGGCTTAGAGTTGTTTTAATTGTAATCCATCCAAACTAATTAAGTATCAAAATCCAGTCTTTGATTCTATTTAAAAAAGGAATCTAATAACATTTAAAATAGAATAACAAATGTAAATTAATACAGTTTTTTTTCAAGTTTTTTTCCATTTTAATCCATATCCAGGTAACTGGTATTTACATAATATTATTTTCAACAGAATCATAAATTATTCCTTAAAAGTGAAATATAATGCGTAAATAGTATAATTTAAATATGTGAGAATACATTATGTTACATTATCGAACATTTTTATTTACCTGAGGTGAATGATTGTGAAAAGATCAGTTAATTGTTGGGATATGATTAATAAGATTAATATGGATAAGTCTTTATGGGATTATCTAGAGCCTGCAGAGATAATGGAGATTGTTCAAAGAGCAAATGAAGCAAGGGAAAGGATAAAGGGATTGGAAAAATATTTTCATATTGATTTAACTCCAGCATTTCAAAAATTAGGATCAATTGCTCATTCACTTTAAACAGAGTCCATTTTTAAGATTACCTGCAAAAGAGTAATTTTTTAACGTTTCATTTGCAAAAATTAGATTGGGACATTGTTAATACTTATACAGCCAAGATATAAGGGAGTAATATAATGGAAATTGAATTTAATAGAGAAAATATTGAAAAATGTTTGTGCATCAAGTGCAAGGTGAACAGTAAAAGTAGATGCATTAAAGAAAGGGTAATATTGATTCAGGAAAAAGCACTTAGCGATGCTTTAGTTAGACCTGAAGAATTCCCTGCCTTATATTGTGCATCTGGCAAGGAACATTGTTCTGACCTTGATAAGGATGAAAACTGTTTATGTCCAGACTGTACTATTTATGCAGAAAACGATATGGGAACTGGTAGCCCCTCTAATTATTTTTGTTTAAACGGGAAATCAATAAGGGGGGAATCAATAAGGTGCAGTTTCTGTGAAATAGAAGAAGCTGATTATAGGAGAATTAATAGTTTAATTAGGGATTTTTACTCACGTGTGGATTAAATTATATTGAATAACCGAATGTTTTAAACTTTCCAAATTCTATAATTAACATATCATGCTTTAAACAAACGTGATTTATTGAATTATCCAAAAATAATTTGTGTAATAAGTTATGCTGTCCACATAATTATAGCTAAGTGCAAAAGTTTTTAGGCTATTAGTTCAATGAAGGCATGTAAAAATTTTTTTTGCCCATTAAAATTCAAAGAATTTTGAAAGCTCTAATAATTGGATTTAATCCGCTTATCCAGGATTTCTTAAAACCATAAGTTTAATTATTTATGCACATGACTATAATTTGGAGCATGAAATAGCTCTATTTATTTTTTATTAATAAAATAAATGTTCACTATTCTTTTTTATCTCATAATTAACTATTTATTATTAGAATAGGAATTAACGGGTTTTTATATTTCTATAATTTTAAAATAATCATAATAAATTTTTATTTTTTATAAAAAGGTTTAATTTTTTATTAAAAATTCTAAAATACTTTAATCAATGAAAAGAATTTTGCATTGACTTATCTTTTAAATAAATTAAATAGGTGGCCATTAATTTGTTTAATTTTTTAAAAAGGAGATTAATACTTAATTATGGTAAAGTATTTATTTTATTATTAATAAACTGTCTAAATGTAATAATTAAAAGGAGGTGAAAATATGAAAAAACAATTGGGAATACTTCTATTTGCACTTATGATTGCTATAGGGGTAACTGGAGCAGCATCGGCATTTACAACGCCCGAAAAACCTTATTGTAAGCCAGTAATCGTACCAGCGTGTAAACCAGTATGTATAGAAATATGCAAACCAACAGAACCAAATAATGGATTTGATCCAGCTAAACATCCAATTAAAAAACATAAACATGCAATCGACCCAAAAAGACATGTATTTGATCCAGTGAAAAAATGTGACCCTGTTAAACCTAAGTGCGATCCAGCTAAAAAAAGTGAAGATAGAAAATGTGATGCTGTTAAACCCAAATGCGATCCAGTTAAACCCAAATGTGAACCTGTGTGCAAACCACCAGTTTGCAATGGCGAAACACCACCAGTAAACACATAGTATTGGATTGAGGGCTAAGATGAAATCTACCAGCACCGGTACCTATAATAGGCATGGTTTAAAGGGCTAAGGTAAACCTCATCAGCACCTATCAGTACTGTTATGTGATTTTTAGGATTTGAATGGTTTAAAGAAATCGGATGAAAAAATAGGGATAATTACAACTTATTTCAGTAATTATCTTTATTATTTTATTTTAATATAAAAAATTATTACTTTTTTATCGGAAAGTATTTATTAAGTTAATACTATAGTATCTAAATGTATTAAATATCGGGAGGTGAAAATGTGAAGAAAGAATTGGGAATAGTCTTATTTGCTCTTATGATCGCAATGGGAGTAACAGGAGTTGCTACAGCTTTTGTATCTAATGGAAATTTAGACGGGGTTAAAAAATGTAAACCTGTATGGCATCCTCCAGTAAAATATGAACCAGTAAATGTATGGCATCCACCTGTGAAATGTGAACCTAGAAAAGAGATTCCTAAGAAATGGCATCCACCTGTGAGATGTGAACCTAAAAAAGAGATTCCTAGG
>DAVZ01000022.1 GCA_002505765.1 Methanobacterium sp. UBA176
CTTTTTGTTATACTCCTCATGTGTACTATTATTATCCGCACTCTTTGAATCCTTGAAAGACGTATCCTGCAAGTTGGGATTTAAGATATGGATAAATATCTCGTTACCCGGGCATTCGAATTTTTTTGCATTGCCTTTTTTTAATTCTACCTTTATTTTTATCAGTATTCCATTATTTGGAGATCAATACTGGATTGTGTTATTAACAGATGGAAGTCTAATCATTGTAGCAACAATATTACAGCTTAAAGCTTAAAAAACTCTGATTTATCTTTAACAATCCCATTATTAGCTTTTATGCCATCATTTCTTTTAATAATGTCATCTTTAATTTTGGGGCAGTTTCCAACTATTTTAGGTATAACTGGAGTTATTTTGATTGTTAAAGGATCATATTTATAAATGTTCAAAGAAGTGCTGGATATTTAACCCCATTCAAAGCAATGGTAGAGTAGCATGGCCCTAAGTTAATATTAATTCCTGCATTATCATGATAATACGTGTTTTAAATTCATCGCCCATATTTTGGGCAGTTTCTGTTCATTTATTTACATAGATAACACTTGCACCAGTAATCCATGAATTCAATTATCATTTTGAGTGGTATGGACATTAGACCCTTTGCAGTTGGTTTTTTCAGTGCTTTAGCAATAGTAACCCAATATAGCAGATACTGCCATCATTAATTCCTCAAAAAATCGTTGATAGTGCTTTAGCAATAGTAACCCAATATAGCAATAACATCTCTTCTTGTGCCTCTGTAAACTCGATATACTCTTTACCTAAACTATCTAATATAGCAATAACATCTCTTCTTGTGCCTTATGTTATTCTATAAAAGAAGTTTTAATAATGAGTATTTTATTCGGTTATTTGTATTCAAAAGATAAATATTAAAGGGAGATTAATAGGAGCCGCTATCATGGTTATGGAGTTATTCTTATAACTTTATCTTAACTGCGAAATTAGAGCAAATAGTGATAAAAATATATTAATTATTAATAAAATAATAACCATAGGTGATTTTATGGATGAAGATATTGAAAAAATTTGGTGGACTTTCCCCCGATTTAAGATAGAAACAATGGTTACAGGATTAGAATTACCTGTAAACCTTGCTTTTATCCCCGAACCAACTGATAACCCCGATGATCCTCTTTTATATGTTACCGAATTGTATGGAAAGGTTAAAGTAATTACCAATAACTGGAAGGTGCATATATATGCGGATAATCTTTTAAATTATGAGCCGAACTATGAATTTCCAGGTACAGGGGAATCTGGTTTAACAGGAATCTGTGTTGAACCAGAAAGTGGTGATATATTCGTTTCAATGATCTATGAAGATAATGAAGATGTAAAAAATAAGTTGGTAAGGCTAAAGAGTAAAGATGGCTTGAAAATGGACTCAATGGAGACCATACTTGAAGATATACCATCAATTAAGGCCGCACATCAGATGCAGGCAATTACTATAGGATTCGACGGGAAATTGTATGTAAATATAGGAGAAGGAATGGTAAATCCTGAAGTGGCTCAAGATGACAGTGATCTTCGAGGAAAAGTCCTTAGAATGAATTTAGATGGATCTATCCCGGAAGATAATCCAAATCCAGACAGTCTTGTTTATGCTAAAGGATTCAGGAATCCATTCGGGGCAAGATGGCGTAAAAGCGATGGATCACTATATATAGCCGATAATGGACCTGCTTATGATGATAGGGTTGCCAAAGTAGAAGCTGGGAAAAATTACGGCTGGCCTGAAAGTATGCGACAAAATTCGCTGTTCTGGTCTAACCTGAGTCAGGGAATAACTTCTCTTGATTTTATGCAGAATGGAGAATTTCCATATGAATTTGAAGATGAACTTTTTGTTGCCTTCTTTGGAAGCGCATATGAAACCGGTCATGCTATAAAGGGAAAAAAAATAGTGAAAATGAAACTTAATAAAGACGGTTCAGCAGTTAATTCATTCGATGTATTTGTAAGATACATGGGAAAACATGCTGCAAGCCCTTGTGGGTTATCTTTCGGTCCGGGAGGATTATACTTTACGGATTTACATGGAGAAAAAAATGGACCGAAACATGCTGCAAGCGGAAATATATTCCGCGTTAGTTCAATAATTAAAGCTGAAGGAGAGATAACTGTCCCTTATACAATAGAAAATACCAGTAGATGCCTGTGTCCAGGATGCCCAACCCGTAATGAGTGTATGAGGAATAGAAATCAGGTTCTCTTCTGTTCTCAAGGAAAAACTGAGTGTGAAGTTGAAAGACGTGGCTGTCTCTGCGGTGAATGCCCAATTCAGGGCGAATATGGATTAACGGAATTCTATTATTGTGATGAGGGTGCTGCTAAAAAATAACAATTTAATTGTGATTGTTTGACATTAAAGATGTGCCCGATACAGAGAAAAATGCCCAAAAATATCTCTGTCCCGGATTCCCACCCATAATAAGTGCATGAGAAGTAAAAGTGAACGATTATACTGTTTTCGTGGAAATACAGAATTAAACTTTTATGAAATAGATTTTTTCTGCAGTAAATATCCAGCATGGAAAAAATATAGAATTAAAAAGCTTTTATTATTGTAAGAACCCTTTTAAATTATAATAACGGTGATAATATGGCTGAAAATGAAATAATTGTTCCAGATACACAAGAGAATGCAGAAAGATGTCGTTGTCTCCAATGTCCTGTGTATAATGAGTGCATGGGAAATAACGAGGAACTGCTTTTCTGTTCAAGGGGAAGTACTGGATGTGAACTTGAAAAAAGAGGTTGTTTATGCCTGCATTGCCCCAATGAAATAGAATATAGATTGAATAGTTTCTTCTACTGTCAAAAAGGTGCCGCAACAGAAAAAAATGTTGCCAGTGAAACTTTGAAATAGATTTAAACAATTTATTATTTTTTTTAATTCGTTATAATTTTTGATGAATTAAATTAAACAAATGACCTGATAATAGTATACATAATCTATAAAATCTGTTTTTATCATAGCCATAGCAAATTTAAATCGAGGTTATACAATTTTGGATGATTTGATGCAAAAAGATGGATATGTGTTACTGAGATTTTTGCTAAAATTAATAGATTTTTTGGATTAACCTTAAGAAATGTAGACTTAAAACCCATTTTTACATAACTATAAAATATTATTTATATCCTGTATTAGTGTTTAATTTCTTTATTATCTAAATTAAAAGCCAGTCAATATCTTCATGATACTCTAATTTCCCGCCACATTCACATTCATCAGTGAAATCTTCGGGTGATTCGCCAGGCTGGAGCTTATAATAATTGTTACATTTTTCGCAACCAAGATAACCAGTGTTTTCTTTAGATATTTCTTCCCATAATTCATCAATTAATTTAGAAATATCAGTGGTGAGGAGTTTATAATGCACTTTATATGCTTTGATAATGTCATTTACATTTATTGTATCCTGATTATTATTTAATGCACTACAGCCGGCAAGAAACAGGATAAATGCTTTTTCGGTCGCTGAAAAATTTAAATAAGGATTTTCAAAAGGCATGAAAATCAAATTAATGGGATTTATAGGATAAATACTCCTATTTGAAGCACCTGTAAAGTATGAAAAATAAGCTCTTTTATATAATGGAGGAAAAGTGTTAATCATTTTTGAAGGAGTATAAGTAGCAAAATCTGATGGAAAATCTCTAGATGAAAGGGGAATATCCTCATCACTGAATATATTCAAATCATAAAGTATTTCGGTCTTCGCATTATTTAATTTTAAAAAGAATCTCTCTGTATCTTTATTGTGCCATTTGAGATTTTTTAATCTGATAAAAAAGTCATCATTTATTTGGAATATTTTAAAATCTTCATCAAAATGTTCCATTTTTTGAATAATAATTTCATCTAATCCGGAAAAATACAGTATTTCGATATCATCTTTTCCTAATTTCCTATCTAAACTCAGAAAATAAGATAATTCCATGAATTTATAGAGAAAATAAAAATCTGGAAAATTAATTAAGTCCTTTTTAAAATATGGATATAATATGGGGTCATTAAGATTTTTATGGGCTATTTTTATTAAATTCACCTTAAAAACTTCTTCTTTTTTTATTTTTTCCCCAATTTTAAAATTATCAATATTATTGGAAAATAACTGATATCTAAATGCTCTATTATTATTTATCACTCTTTAAAATTTGATATTCGGAATATAACTTCATCTAAGCCTTCAATATATTTAAATTCCTTTAAAGAAACTTTTATTTTTGTTTTAATGTATTCATAAGTTACTGGATATAAATTGTAGTCTTTTAGTGGCATATAGATCACTCATTAAACTATTGATATATGTTCAGGATTTTATTATTATCTTTTGAAGTAGAAATAGCTTAACAGTATTACTGTAATGGCTATAAACACGAATAAACCACTAATTAATAATATTAAGGCAGTAGTAGGGCCTAAGAATAGTGAAAAGATCCCAATTATAGCCAAAGTAACGAATAAACCCTCAATTACTCCTCCAAGGGCACCTCCAAATAATAGGTTAAAAATGAAATTAAGTATCTCACCTAAATCTGTAAATATGCTAATTAATCCTGCAGTGCTTGTAAGAGCTGCTAAGATCAACGCAATTTCGATCGAAAATATTAATACCGCTGCAAATATGCCTGCAATTGCAATTAACACAAAAAGCAAAATTATAAAGAAAAACAAGATATTCATTAAGTTAGCTGAGCTTCCTCCGCTGGATCCTCCTGATCCTCCAGGTGAGCCTCCAGATCCACCACCAGATTCGCCTGAACCTCCATTTCCATCGTCAGATCCTCCAGATCCGCCAGATTCGCCTGAACCCCCGCCTGATCCTCCATTACCCATACCCAGTCCTGTGTTGTCATAAACAGTGTATGAAACAGGAGCAGTTGCTTCATTACCTGCATAATCAATGGATTTTAATTGTATAATATAAGTCCCAATGTTGGCTATATAAGGAAGATTAATTGTATAAGTCCAATAACCGTTTAAATAGGTTAAAGCTCTCCATGAGTTATCAATAAGGGCATAAACCGCCTTAGTATCTGATGGAGATTGAACTGTAATTTTAATTGACCTGGAACCGCTAAAATCAATGAATTTAACAATATTAGGGGTAATGGTCGTAATCATTGTAGGGGGAGTGTTATCCACTGTGAAACTAGCTGCTGATGTATTTTGTTACCTACTAAATCAGTGGCTGTGAAAAGAATAGTATAAACTCCATCGGGTAAGTTTGGAACGATATAATCGAAATTCCAGTTGCTACCACAATTCCATTTATACCAGTCTGACCAGGAATATAATTTATTCATGGAAAAGGTTTGTCCTAAAAATGTAGCCGTAATACCAGCTACATCATCAAGTATATTAATTGATCCAGTACTACCCACAGCGTTTATTTTAAGTGTATCACCAGTTCTTAAAGGGCTTGGTGTAGCAGAGCCTGAAAGATTGGGTGGAGTGTTATCTACAGCAAATACGACGCTTCTATCAATGCATTGATTGTTGTACTATCAGGACTAAACCATCCTGTACCGTATATAATTGTGATATGTATAGCATAGCCTCCATCTCCTAGTTGTGGAACAGTATATTGAAGATTCCATAATCCATTTGATTGTTTTTCAAGGTTTATATATCCAGAAGGAGTGTTTGCATATACTCTTTTGGCATCTGGACTAATACTAACATTTAAAGTTAAAATATCGCCAGATCTTAATTTTTCAGGGTTAATTGTAGTGATTATGGTTGGTATTATGTCTTCTATGTTGAAAATAATTGTTGTGTTGCCCTGGTTCCTGACCAGTCAACGGCCATTAATAAAGCAGTGCAAGTTCCTGCATTTCTTATCCAGCTATGTGAGAAACCAGTCCAAAACCCATCTTCTTGCCGTGTAAGAGTGTAATTAGTGCCTTCTATTAATGCAATAACGCTTATTGTATCCGGATCAGAAAATGCCCTTATATAAATCCAAGGACCTTCTACAAATATTTCATTTAATTGGTAAGCATGATTAACTGTTCCAGAAACAACTGGAGGAGTGTTATCTATAGGATTAAAAACATTAAAGCTAAGTAAAAATGTATTTTGATTTCCAGCCATATCTGTAGCTGTTAACAGGACAGGATAATTTCCATCCAGAACATATGGAACAGTATAATTAAGGATCCATGTTCCATCAGTCTGTTTTATTAAATTATAAACATTATTGGGTAATAAAACAGTTATACTTGATGTATCAGGGTCAGATGTAGCATTTATGATTATTTTATCAAATGATTTCACGATTTCTGGATCAAGGGAACCTGAAATAGTTGGTAGTCCATTATCTACTGTAAAAGTAAGTAAAAATGTATTTTGATTTCCAGCTTTATCTATTGCTGTTAATAAGACAGGATAATTCCCATTTGGTAGATTTGGAATATAATAATCAAGTATCCATGTGTTTTCTGAACTCTTGGTCATCATTAAATTTTCGCCACAAATAGAAACATACACACATGATGTGTCAGAACCAGAAAAAGCATTTACAGTAACCATATCTCCAGATTTTACTATATTTGGTGTAATAGCGCCAGAAATAGTGGGAGGCACATTATCAACAGTGAAATTAGGTGAAAGATCTTCAAAGTTTCCTTCAGCATCCATTGCAGTTAATAGAACTGAATAATTTCCATCTGAAACTTGTGGAATAGTATAGTTAAGGATCCATGTTCCATCTGGTTGTTTAATTAGATTTGAGGTTGTGCCAAATATTAGGGCGGTTATACTTGTTGCACCACTTGAATGAGCCCCTATGGTGATTGAATCTCCTGATTTCGCAATATTAGGGGAAATATAACCAGAAAAATATTGTAAAACATTTTCTTTTCCATGAACAAAAATATCAGTATTATCATTGTTATCTTCAGAAACTAGGTTATTTGCATAAGATTCAAACGCTATAAGGCTTCCATCAGCACTTATAGAAGGAAAATTACTTTCACCGTTTCCTTCTTCTCCTGTACTTGAGATACTTACCCTTTTAATGGAATTTAAAGTTTGATCATAAACGAAAATATCACAATAACCATTATTGTCATTAGAAACAAGATTACTTGCATCGGATGTAATAGCAATATATCGACCATCGGCGCTTATAGGTGAGTCATAACTGTCTGCATTACCCTCTTCTCCAGTATTTGAAACGCTTAAACGTTTTGTAATACCTAACAACCTGTCACGAATAAAAACATCACTAAAACCGTTATTATCACTAGGTACGAGATCATTGGCATAGGACGTGAATGTCACATATCGACCATCCGCGCTTATTGAAGACCCGAAACTGTCATAATTTCCTTCTTCACCTGTGTTGGAGATGCTAATTCGTTCAGTAGTATTTAAGACAGTATCGCGAAGAAATATATCACTCATGCCGTTGTTATCGTCTGGTACAAGATCATTGGCATAGGACGTGAAGGCAATATATCGACCATCCGCGCTTATTGAAGTTCCATAACTGTAACCATCGGATAAACTTCCATTAGTGGCAACACTAATCACTGTAGTATTATTAGCAGCATCAACTGCTCCACAAACTGATAACACAAAAATAAACGTTACTATCAGCATTACTATTTTTTTATTCAAATTTTCACACCCTTCATCAATATAAATGAGGATTATGCTAATTATACATCAAAATGGAGGATAATATAGTGTCTAGAGAAAATTAACTTTATAAATTTATTTAGATAATTCGTAAGTAATATACTACTTAATTATATGATTAGATTAAAATCTTAATGTTTATAAAACTTACTATTTTAATTTAAAATGTTAGGATCGAGTAACATAAGGAGAATTATTTGGATTTATACCTAAAATATTCCGTGTGACCTCAAATGATCCAGAGCTATTAAAAGCTTATTTTGATAAGCCGAAAATTAATGAAAAATGATTCTTTAGCTGTTTTAACAAAGAAATTACATCAATTGGAGCTGCTGCAAGTTCAGACACTGCTTAAATACATATTTGAGATTGCAAACTCGTTAGATCCAAAGAAATATTATTAATACACCAATTAGCGAAACAGCAGCGTTTTCTAAGTTTTTGAGGATTTTTGAAGAAAAAATAAAGTAAATATTTAAAATAAAATCCCAATTCCCTTTGCTAAAAGGTAAATTCCAAATACAAATATAATTGCAGCCATCAAATATTTGCCATTCTTTTGCATCCAAATGTAAACTGGTTCAAGGATTTTATGCGCTGTTTTAGGCATTATAAAGTAAATTAGGAGCGAATTTCAACTACAAGAAGAGTAATTACCGTAAGAATTGCTATGACAATTAATTTATCAGTTACAGGCGCTGAAGAAAGCCCAATATCTTTTTCTGCTGCAAATACAAGTATTGCAGTCGTAAAATTGATTACAAACATTCCAAATCCTAAAAGCATATATTTTATGAACTGACTACCTGTAGACTTTGATTCATCTTCAGTAAATCTATTTTTATCCAAGCCTTTATCTTCTTTCCTTATCCTTCTAATTCCAGAGAATAAGTATATTCCAAGAATAATGTCAAAATAGGACGAAGCTGTTGATGAATGCGTTCCTGTGGCTAAGGCTGCTCCTTTACTTACTAATATTCCTAAAGCAACTACAATGAGTAGTAAGATTATAGCTCCAATATAAAAAGCTATACCACTAAATTTTGGGTGTTTTGAAAACGATAATACCAGAATAATTCCAATTAATACAGTTGGACTTACTGCGGCCCCAAAAGCTATGGGTAATACATCAGTGAGAAGAGTAGATAATTCAACAGGTTCTGTTTCCTTAATTTGACTTATTTGATTGTAAAATTATTTATTATAAGTTATATATTAAGGAAACTGTAATTTTTGTAATTAACTGCAGATTAGTATCCTTAAAATGAGAGTATTTGATATCCCTTCATTTTAGAACACGCATTTTATTTGGGTTCCTCTTTTTTTAAGCCCACGAAAATATAATTTTCGGGGCGCCAAAATTCTTCGAATTTTGAGCGGGTGAGGTATGCCGAGAGTAACCCACCTTCTGTTTCAGCAGCATTCATCTATGCGAGCTACCTCTGCCTCATACAGTATTCATCGGCAGTATTTGCCCTTGCATCCCGCGAAATGGCCGTTTCACCGTTCATTTTGATATCTTCAGCCTGGGCATCATATTCATCTATCAAAAGACGTTTCGTTTCTGCTCCAGAGTTATGCATCTAAACATGTGCCTCGCGACACCGCGGTTCTGTACGATGGATGGAGTTTCCTCAGTTTAAATTGCATTACGCAATAAACCGTTAGCTGCTCTTCGGCTTACCCCAGTGATATAACAAAAAATGACTTTAATTTAAGTTTTTGTTAATTTAAGAAAATATAATAATGAGTAGCGGGGCCTAGATTTGAACTAGGGCTCTCGGGGTTATGAGCCCCGCGGGATCACCAGACTACCCCACCCCGCTGTAGTATCATGGTTTGTACTTTGGAGTATATAAACATTTAGTTTAATTGGGTCTGTAAAATATGGGAAGTGTAGTTTCCCATTATAATCTGGTATTGTCCTATCTATTGTATTAGTAATATAGGTAGTGGCTAATATTCCTCCAGCAATAAGTTTAGATGAATCGTCTGGTGCAATTGGGATTCTTCGAAGATTTATAAGTTTTTTAAACCATTCATCTTCTTCCATCTGTTGTTCAATTTTCTCATTTTCTCATTTGATCATCATAATAAATTAATCATTACCGCCCCTTTTACTTCTATTTATGCGAGATAACCATTCTGGTTCTGAATTAATCAAAGCATTGCCTAGATTCAATGCTAATTCTGTCTGCAGGCCATAATAACAGTAAGATCCGCAGAAACCATTAGCTGTGTTCATATCCCTTACAACACCTGTTTCAGGGTCAATCACCAGTATCTTATCTGTGCTGTTTATTGCTTTAACCACCACGTACCCATTGCTTGTGTAAATATCTAAGGCTGTCCCATTTAAAAGCATTCCTCCCAAGCCCATGGTTACTGAACCATTAAGCAGAAGACCCGGGAACATATGATTCATAACCCAGTATTCCAGTGGTGGACTAATCAGATGGAATCGATTTCATTTATTTCGGACATAAGTTCCTTTTTAGCATTTTTAGCACCTTCATAATCAGGATCTAACTCTAATGCTTTATTAAAACACTCTAAAGCTTCTTGATTTTTTTCAAGCAGCACAAGAGTTAAACCTTTAAAGGCCCATGCTTTGACGTTGACGAGTTCTAATTCTAAAGCACGATTTAAACATTCAAGACCCTCTTCATATCTTTCAAGGTAATTCAGAGTATCTCCTTTGTTAAACCAGGCATCGTAAAAATCTGGTTTTATTTTTAGTGCATTATCAAAACACTCTAAAGCATCTTCATATTGCTCAAGATCTTTGAAAACCACTCCTTTATTATTCCAAGATCTAAAATGGTTTGGATCCAATTTTAATGCATGATCATAACAATCAATTGCTTCTTCAAACACTCTAAGATCATGAAAAGCAATACCTTTATTATTCCAAG
>DAVZ01000070.1 GCA_002505765.1 Methanobacterium sp. UBA176
TTGTATTTTTAGGGACTGTAAAGTTAACCGGTTGGAATGTTCATCAATATTTCATATTCGTTAATTATTGTTCTTTCAGTAAACAAAGACATATCAAGTCAAAAATATTTCAATAGATCTGCTCAACCCCCAATAACTTACAACCCCCTATTTTTAAAATTTAATTCTATTTAATCTTAGAATTAGAATTGATATCAGAATTGATATTATATTAGTTAAAACAATAAAATGAGTCAGACTTATATGTTTAGTTTCTAAATAAGAGAAATAAATTTGTTTTTCTTTCTTCCGCAGCGTAGCAAGGATTTTTTGATCAACCACTCAAAAAAACTCTGTTTTTTGCATGTCCCCAACACGAAGTGTGCGGATTTTTTTCTAAAAAGGTTGAATTATATCCCAAAAACTTTTTTAGCATTCTTATCAGTTATTTTTTCCACATCAGGAAATGATTTAGACTTTATTTCTGCAATTTTTTTAACTGTTTCTTCTACAAATACAGGCTCATTTCTCTGGCTTTTATAAGGTGAAAGATATGGACTGTCAGTTTCTGTAAGGATTTTTTCTAAGGGAGTAGATCGAACAAGTTCTCTGTGAGCTTCTGAATAACAGATAATTGTTGAAAAGGAAACATAATAACTTTCATCAATTATTTCAGTTAGTGTTTCAAGATCTCCTCCGTAACAATGGAAAACAACATCAACATCAGCCGAATATTTCTTAATTATCTCCAGTGCCTTTGATTCAGCTTCCCTTGCATGTATAACCACCGGCATTTCGTATTCGTTTGAAAGACCTATAAATGACCTGAAAATCTTAATCTGTCTATTTCTAGCTTCATTATCTTCAATATGATGAAAATCAAGTCCTGTTTCTCCAACGGCAACAGCCTTATCTATATTTTCATTTATTTCTTTAAATACCTGTTCTATTATGTTATAATCAGCTTTTGATGCATTTACTGGATGAAAACCAAGCGTACCATTTAAAAAACCTTTATATTCTCCTATAAGTTTTAGAGTTCTCCGATTTCCCCCCAATGTTGCCCCTGAATTTATTATGGCCTTTAATTTTTTCTTTGCTCTTTCCATTACTTCTTCTCTGTTTTTATTGTATTCCTTAAAATCAACATGGCAGTGAGTATCGATCATGGCTTCATCTCCCCCCTCTAATTAGGAAAAATAGTAATTATATTCCAAAACGCCTTTCTCTTTCCTGATATGACCTCAAAGCCCTTAAAAAATCAACTTTTCTTAATTCTGGCCATAAACTGTCACAGAAATATAATTCTGAGTATGAAGATTGCCATAATAAAAATCCGCTGAGCCTCTCTTCTCCACTTGTCCTTATTATAAGGTTTGGGTCTTCTAAACCTGCAGTGTAAAGATTTTTATTAACTAAATCTTCATTAATATCCTGAATTTGGATTTTACCCTCTTTAAATTCGATTGATATCTTTTTTATAGCGTCTAATATTTCCATACGCCCATCATATCCTATGGCAATATTAACGAGTCTTTTATCGTAATTCTCTGTGGATTTTTCTGCAATTATTATGGCCTCCCTTACATTCTCTGGAAGAAGTTCTAACTGGCCTACAGCCTTAACTCTAACTTTATTTTTGTGTATTTTGGGATTATTTGCAATTCCCTCGAAATTTTTCTGGAAAAGCTGCATTAATCCATCTACCTCCTGTGATGTTCTGTTAAAATTCTCAGTAGAGAATGCATAAGCAGTGACGATTTCTATTCCAAGTTCAATTGACCAGTCAAGTACCTTTTCAAGGGTATTCACACCCCTTTTATGACCTTCTATGGCTTCCTTGTTACCCATTAACCTTGAATAACGTCTGTTACCATCCATAATTATTGCTATGTGTTTGGGCATGTTTTCAGACTTTAAATTCCTTGAAATATACCATTCATACACTTTATAAACTGGTTTTAGTATCTGCATGTTTATTCCTGCTTTTTAATCTTGCTAGATAGTGTGAAAATTCTAATGCTCTTTTATATCCTTTTATGCTCTGTGCCCTGGAAGTATCGATGAATATTTCATCAATTCCAAGTGTAATGGCACCATAGCTCTTTCCAGAACCCAAAAAAACCAGGGTTCTAAATATCAGGTTTCCAGAAATTCCATCTGGTGCTAAAATGAAGTTTGCTTTATCTTTTATAGCATTTTCTATTAATATAAAATAGTGTTTAACAGAATATTTATTTTTTATTATCGTTGTTATATTTTCCGCTTCTTCTATTGAATCATAAATTTTCTTACTCCTACCGATATCCTGAGGCCTTCCACCTGAAAGAATGGCAATTTTAGGGTTTATATCAATATTTTTTAGGAATTGAGCTCCTAATTCAATTATCTTAATTTTTTGTTCTTTACTATCCCCTTCATCAATTCCTACAGGAGCAAAAAGGAACTTATGATTTTTTATCTCTAATAATGATGCCCTGTAAATATCTTTATTATATTTCTCCTTTAAAAATGGAATAATCCATGAAGAACCAAGAGATCCGCGTACAGCGCCATTAATTTCTTTATTAACAAGCATTTGAATTAATTCTTCTTCTGATTCTGTTAAAATCACCTCAAAATCCACTTCTTTTGAAGCCTCAATTATATTTTTATTTTCACCTACACCTGCTGCAATTTTCATAATAACCATTCACAGATTTTATTTTTTAAATATTATATTATCCCATTGTAAATTTAAATATTTTTTTAAAGGCCCATTTGAACATAAAATTAGTCAAAACAAAATATTTTATTTTTAAAGTATTATTAAAGATTTATACTATAGATTAAACTTTTCAAAATCTCAATAATTTTAAATATAACTTTTAACGATTTTATTAAATTATTTAAGGTTGGAAAGCAATTAAATAAAAAAAAATATAGTTTATTTAGATTAAAATCAATATTAAATTTTTAATATAGTTATTTAAATAATATAAAATTATTTAATTCTTTATAAATTATTTAATATTAATTAAAACATTTTTATTAATATATAAAAATTTAATATCTTTCATTGAATTTGTATTTAATAGAAAAATACTTATTCCATGAAGTTCGTATATACTAACATAGAAAATTAAAAAATTATATTATTTAAAGAAAAATAGATTAAAATAATAACTATTAGTCTAAATTTAAATTTTTAAACGTTTTTAATCTTATAAACTTCAAATATAATTTAAATTTTATCTTTAAAATTAAATTAATTATTTTAAAGGTGGGCATAAATGATACTGGATAAGGAAGTAAATAGAGTATTTGGGTTTAGTCCTAACACTAATATATATGGAGGATATCTGATCTGTGATAGCTGTAAAGGATATTATAAACTCAAATATAATGAATCCGCAGACGATTTTTTAAGATGTGAATGCGGTGGAGCTCTAAGATATCGTCAAAACATTGATAACTTATTAAAAGCTCCTCAAATCCTGGACACATACGAAGATATTCAAATCCATGACGAAATGGATGAATATGATGAATACAAGGGATTACAGCAAATTGTTGATTTTTTAAGAATTAAAGCTACCCAACGTAAGAAATTTTTAGAAGAACTGCACCGACGAGTAATAGAACAGGAAGAACTTTTGAATGAAATTAAAAATGAAAGTTATGCTAAAATAAAATCCGAAAATACATCTTTGCAGGAAATTCTTGAAGAAAAAAACATTAATAACGACATTTCCGGCCAGAAAAAAGTTATTGGTAATATCATAGATAATGAAGATAGATTTTTGTCCCTTCTTCATGAAAAAAGAAATAAAAAATCAAGTGCTTCAGGAAAGGCATATCTCCATACTTTAACAAATATTAGGATTGTAGCTCCTCTAATAATAGCTGTAAGTATTATATTCCTTTATATTTTAAAATAAATATCAGCGGGAAAATCGATACCTCTTATATTTATTATTTTAATAAATAGATGATTTACCAGCTTTTTTTTGAGATTTGAAACTTTCAAATAAGCATTTTAAAATTAATTTTAATTTAAAATAACAAAAAGTACTTATTTTATGAAATTTGGATATATCAACTATATGTATATAAATTAATAACTATCCTTTAAACACTTAAATCATTACTTAAATTATTTTTTTCCATTAATAAAAATAATGGGGATTAGAAGTAAATTTATAAGTGGAAGTACAATATGGGTCCAAATAGTAATAAATACGGTAAATTAGAACTTGATTCAGGAAAAAATGGTTATTTGATATGCCGTAGCTGTCATGGATACTATGAATTAAAAGATAATGAGTCCCTTGAAGACTTTAATGCATGTGAATGTGGCAGTCCACTTGAATATGCAGATAATATTGATGATCTTTTAAAATCTCCCAGAACTTCTAATTATGATTATGATAATGAATACGAAGAATTGCAGGAAATAGTTGATTTTCTAAAAGATGAAACTCGAGAACGTAAAGAACTATTAAAAAACCTATCTGAACGCGTGACCATTCAAGAACAGGCACTTAATAACATTAACAGGAAAAAATTAATGGAAATAAGGGATGAAAAATCCATATGGGATTTACTGGAAGAGAGTGATATTGAAAAAGAAATTAACGAACAAAAAAGATTAACTGAAAATAATATCAAACAGGAGGAAGCGTTTTTATCAAGAATTCAACAGAAAAGAAGTATATCCAGTAAATCGTTAATGAGTGCGCAATATGATTACCTGCCATTTATACTGATTACAGGGATTATAATTGTCCTACTGGTAGTATTACTGATGATTGCTGCTATGTAAAAAATATTTACTGAACATTTGCTATTTTAATTTTTTCAGGTGATCTTCCATTATTTGAGCAGTTCTATCCATTTCTTCTTCCCCATGCATTAAAGAAATAAAACAGCATTCGAATTGGGATGGAGGGACAAATACACCTTTTTTAAGGAGTTCATGAAAGTATCTGTTGAAGATATCAGTATCTGCAGTTTTAGCATCTTTGTAATCATAAACTTCATTTTGAGTAAAGTAAATCTGGAACATTGAGCTTAAACCTGCAAGTTTAAAATTCAGGTTATTATCATCAAGTATTTCCCGAATCAGAGTCCTCAGATAGTCTCCTTTTTTGTCCATCTGGACATAGAAGTTATTATTAAGTTGTTTAAGCATGGAGAGACCTGCAGTTACAGAAATAGGGTTACCATTAAAGGTACCTGCCTGGTAAACACTTCCTGAAGGGGCTATCATCTCCATTAATTCTTTTTTACCAGCAAGAGCCCCCATTGGGAATCCACCGCCTAAAATTTTCCCCAGTGTAACTAAATCAGGTTTAACGTCATAATATTCTTGCGCTCCACCTTCAGCTATTCTAAATCCTGTTATTACTTCATCAAAGATAAGAATTATACTGTTTTCCTCAGTAATTTTCCGTAAAAATTTTAAATATCCGTTTTTTGGAGCGATACATCCTATATTAGCCATTACAGGTTCTACAATTATAGCAGCAATATCATCTTCTTTTTTAATTAAATCCAGTAGAGTTTCTTCATCGTTAAATGGAATCAAAACAGTATTTTTTGTGGTATCCTCAGGGACGCCAGGTGAATCAGGCAATCCAACTGCTCCAGAGCCTGATTTTACAAGAACATAATCATGCGCGCCGTGATAGGAGCCTTCAAATTTGATGATCTTTTTTTTACCCGTTGATGCCCTTGCAAGCCTGATGGCACTCATTGTGGCTTCTGTACCTGAATTTACAAATCGAACCATTTCTGCACAGGGGACCTTTTCAATAACCAATTTTGCAAGCTCCATTTCCTTTTGTGTTGGTACACCAAAGGCTGTACCCTGTTCTAATTGTTTTTTAATGTCATTTATTATTTTAAAGTTTGCATGACCTAAAACAAGAGGTCCATAAGCAAGACAGTAATCAATATAATCATTTCCATCAACATCGAATAGTATAGATCCTTTTCCATGTTTTGCAAAAAAAGGATACGGCTTATAAGCCCTTACAGGTGAATTAACACCTCCTGGAAGGTACTTTTTCGCTTCTATGAAAAATTCTTCTGATTTCATTTTTTTTGCTCCTATTTTAATTAAAAATCAAAATTAATCCTTATTAATCCCAATAATTGTATTTACAACTGCTACTGCAACTGGAGTTCCGCCTTTAGGTCCTTCAGTTATAACGTTAGGGATTTCTGTTTTCTTAAGAAAATCTTTTGATTCAGCAGCCCCCACAAATCCTACAGGAACTCCTATAATTGAACTAACCTTCATTCCCTGATTTTCAACCAGATCTATAGCCTCAAAAAGAGCTGTTGGCGCATTTCCAATGGCTATGATACCATCAAAGCCTTTATCATGTGCTACGCGAATCGCTGCTGCTGCACGGGTAATCTGTTCTTCTTTTGCAATTTTAAGAGTTTCTTCATGGCTTATGTAGCATTTTATTTCCCCAGAGTATTCATTTATGCCTGCCCGTACCATATTAATGTCTGTTAAGATATCCTTTTGAGTTTCTATGGCTTTAACACTTTCTGAAACAAAATCAGGGGATATTCTGGTAATTTCTGCATATTCCGGGTCTGCTGTTGAATGTACAATCCTCTCAATTATAAGCTGTTCATCAGGAGAAAGATCCTTTATTTTATCGCCTATTAATGCCCTTACTATTTTCCTGCTCTTTGATGCTATACCATAGCCCTGTTTTGTAGATGCTCCCATGAACATAGTTTCACGTTTAAAACATTATTTCCAAATTCTATTAAAGAGTTTCACATTTAAATATAAAAAACTTTTCAGGTACTGGGGTTGTATACTTATTGGGGGGTTAGAATTTTCCATCTATTTCTTGGTTAAATAAGCCCTCCATTCAAGAAAATAAAGATTATTATGGTTAAATAGAAAATGTAAAACACAACCAGCACCCATTAACTTTACATCCCACTATTATAAATCAATATAGAAAGATATTTATGATCATCTCATCAAAGCACGATAATAACATGAATAAATTCCTGTATTTCATTATTACCTCAAATTTATTAATATTCACTAAAAATAATTCAAAAAAAAATTGTGGTGTAATAAATGAGTTTAAAGGAGTTGCAATTAGCAGCAATGCTGCAGAATGTATTCCAGTAAAACAAGGATTGCGACTGCTTTGTCGGTTGCCTGGGCTATTTTATCCATCTGCCCCTATGTGAGGTTCCCTACTTTCTGAGCTACTTCTGAAGCTTTGTCGGTTGCTTGTATTATTATATTCATTATTGCAGACATTAGCATGCCCCTCCCCGGGTTTTTTGGTAAATTTTAAATAATTAAAAAAAATAGATATCAATTCATGAACTAACTTTTTTAGAGGTGTAAAAAAAATATGGAAAAAAAGAAATATTTGGCTTTAATAGCAATTGTTGTGTTTATTGTAGCGCTATCAGGATGTACAAGCTCTAATACTACTACCTCGACAGTGAACCAAACAACATACAAAATAACTGATGACATGATCCGTATCAAAGCAGATGTATGGGAGGGTACACCCGAGAACACCCCCTTATTTGAAGCAGGGTATCCAGCATCCATTGAAGCAGGGAACATAACCTATTTTGTAGATGATAGTGTTTATCAACCATTAATACAATATTTTGGGATTAATGGGACAGATAAACCGTTCTATGCTAAAGTGGAAACCCGCCAAGTCTTACTGAACCCCGATGCAAAAATCATCGTAGAAGTGTTTGACCTGGAAGGAAAACCCCTCTAAAACTTTTTATTTTTTTACTTCATTCATCTCTTTATACAGCTCCGGCCTACTTTTTGCTATCACTGCTGATTGAACTACTATCATCTTGTGTTGATTGCAGAAGGTTTTCCACTAAAACAAGGATTGTAACTCCTTACCCTTAGCATCTAAAAAAGATAGATTCCTCAAATATATGTAAAACAGCAATTAAAAATGGTTAAAATTAATTTTAAAAAATTTTAATGCTTTAAATTGCTATTTTAAGATTAAAAGCTAATATAATCCTAAACAAATAACACTGATTTAGACTATCAAACTTAAATATCTGCTATTAAATGATTTATAGATTTAAATAGCATTTATATTTATTTTTATCCAGTTTAAGACAAATATACGCCTAAAATGGATTTGAATAATTCTAATACTAATACAATACCAATAATTAACGCTTATTTTTCTAATATAGTTTTTATTAGACCTTATTTATCAGAAATACTTATCCAGAAATTTTAAGCTTGATACATAATTTTAAAATCCTCTAATTGGATTTATTATGAAAAAATAAGTTTTAATAACCTGTTTTTCTCAATTTTAAACCAAAAGCTTTAAATAACGAGTGAAAATAAATATCTTTTATCAAGAAACAATAAAAAATGTTTCGTTGAAATGAAACTGTGTAGTTTTTGGACTTGGAGGTGGTTATATTACGAAGAAATTAATCCTTGCAGTGCTAATAATATTTAGCACAGGAATTCTTTGTTCAAGCAATCTATACGCCACAAATGAAACCCAAACAGATAATGCAACCAGTGATGTTAGTACATTATCACAGCCATTAAACAACTCTGATAATTCAGCAGAAACACCAAAGCTTGCAGCTAACAATACAACCAGTAGTTTTATTCGAGGAATATGGATAAAAGCTGAAGATGCACAAAGATTAAATCAAACAAGTGTGCAAAGCTTTAAAAATGCAAATATAACTGATGTATTTGTTTTAGCAAGAAATGTGACAGGAGCTACAGGATATCAAAACATACTTAACCATGTCATCGGCGAGTTGAACGGCACTGGAATAAGGATCCATGCATGGATAATCTGTTTTAGGGTCATGTATCCAGATGGTTCATGGGGATGGATTAATCCACACCCAGACAAATATCAGGTGAGAGTTCAGCGCATATTACCATACAGAGTACGGGTTAGAAAATGGATTAGAACCAGACGTTTCATTAGAGGAAGATGGCAAACCAGATGGGTTCGCAGATGGATTAATGTAACTCGTCACAGAACAATATATAGAAACGAAACACGTTACAATAATACACATAGTAACAATTTAATCAGATTTATTTCAAGTGTTACAGAGAAATTTTCAGGACGTATACATGGAATACATCTTGACTATGTTCGATATTCAGGCTTAGGGGATAATTCAGCCCATAAACACAATGGAACAGAGGTAATAACATCATTTGTACGGCGGGTTCATGAAACTGTTAAAAGAATAAATCCAAATATTCAGCTTTCTGCTGCTTTAATGCCCGAAAGTAAAGCAAATACAGGGAACTATGGAGAGTGCTACACCAGGCTTTCAAATTACCTTAATTTCAAGGTTGATAATGGGGCATCAGGATACATCCTGAATTCAGCTATAACACAAGCTAAGCCCATATATATCACAAGCGATAACATTAATAGCGTAAGAATTGACACAAATCGAATAAATACAATTGTCAATGGTTTAATGGCATTAGGATTAAAAGCAGTAAACTGGGGTTTAGGCCCTAATACACACTATGCAGTGCTTCAAGATGTTAAAATACCCGAAAACGCATTAATAATTAATATTTATGGCGGAGCTTGTGCTGGTACAATATATGAAATGGGACTAAACTATTATAAGAAATTAGTCAGAGCCAGGAAAGTATTTAGCGTCTGGATACCACCAGCTGCAAATATTAGTGGTTTAGCATGGTTACCAAGGGCCCATGATGACAATTTCAGTCCATCAAGATTTAGAGGATTAGCAAATCCAGACAAGTATCTATTGAATAATGGATATGAATATATCTACTCTGGAGATTTAAACACTATAATATCCGCTATATATAAACACACAACAGCATAAAAACACGTAAATTGTACTTTTAAGCGAAGCTGATTTTTTCACGGTTTAAATCTACTATTTCTTTTTTTATGTATTTTAATAATCTTTAGAGAAGATTCTGCTATTAAGTTGTGGTCAGTAATTATTTCTACAAAGTCATTTCTTTTTAAATGAAATGGGTTAAAAATAAGTAAAAATTTAGATTTATTATTGCATTAAAATAATAAAATTAGATTATTGTCCATTTTATTCCGCTGAAGGAGTAAAAACCCTCTGTCCAGGTCCACTGTCAAGCATGAATAACCCGCTTTTAGAATCACCTGCAAGTTTGATTTTTTGAAGCACGCCAATTGCAGATTCTTCCCCCCTCAACCTGTTCAGCTACAAACTACTGGAGGAAATTGTTTGCTGCATGATCACTTTCAAACATTGCTGAGTCCACTAAACTGTTTATTAAACCTGTAACCTTCTGTTCATGTCTATAAACATGTTCAAACCCACCCTGAGTTATTGAAGCTGCTTAGTGAACATGCATTTCAAGGTCTTCAAGCTTTTGCAAGTTTTTCAAGCACAGATCCGCCAGTTTCATTTCCTCTGGCCATTAAAGTATTATCAGATGCAAGTACAGTACTTTATCATACCATAAATCCATGATCATTTATACACCAATAAGATAGTATATACCTCTCCTGTAATGAATTTTATGGTTTTAAATTCTTCAAAATTAGATATATAAAGATTTTAAAATGTGTTTTTACCAAAAAAACTCTAAACATATCCATAAAGCAAAAAAAACTTGATAAAAACTCTTAATCAATACTTAAATATCTATGGTCCTAACATTTTTGATTCTATGAACTTTCAGACTCTTTATCACTCACCCTAACAACGTCTGTGCCGGCAATTTTATCCAGATACCTTAATTTTGAATTTCCAGCTACCAGGCCGATTAAAACATCTAAAATCAGCGGTATCCATAAGATTTTAGATAAATTCCTTATTAATGCTTTTTTATAATTCATCTGACCTTCATCTGCAATAACTTTAATTTTTAAAATGTTTTTACCTACAGTTGCACCATTTTTACCCTCAAAGTATGTGAAATATCCAATAATTATCAACACCACTAAAACAAGCCAGTAATTTAAAATATAAAAAGTATCTGTTATTGCAATTAGGGGATAGGTTAAGGCACCTGTAATCCATATTATAAGTGTTATAACCAAAAAATCTATTAATAATGCTGCAAATCTTTTAACCCATAATTTTTCCATTTTAATCCCTTAATTTTATATTTCTTACCTGTATTTTTCCTGATTCTTCCCAGACAACCCTATCAAAGAATAAAAAGAATTTTTTTAACAAACCCTTGGAACTGGATCCGCTATCGGAGCTTCAAGGATTCTTTTTCCACCAAGTAAAGTCTCAATAATCACATGTTTATCTTCAGTTACTTCGCCGATAATCTGAGCCTCCTTACCATATTTAGTAATCCTGATAGCTTCAAGAATTTCTTCTGCCTTTGACGCTTCAACACCCATAATCACTTTTCCTTCGTTTGCAACTTCAAAGGGGTCTATTCCCAGCATTTCAGAGGCTGCATGAACCTGTTCTTTAACTGGAATTTTTTCCTCAAGGACGAACATTCCTATACCTGATTTTGAAGCAAGCTCGTTTAGAGCATTTGCAATTCCGCCCCTTGTAGGGTCTTTCATTGCTTTAACTCCCCCTATTTTTAAAGCTGCCTCAGTCATTTCAGTAACCGGTGCCACATCTGATTTTAAATCTGTTTCAAATCCAAAACCTTCTCTATAGGACATCAACGCAATACCATGATCTCCAACACTACCAGTCAGAATGATTTTATCCCCTACCTCAAGAGCCGAATCACCTGTTATTTTACCTTTTTCAGCTATTCCAATACCTGTTGTGGAGATAATTATTTTATCAAGTTTATCCTTTTCCATTACTTTTGTATCTCCAGTTACAAGGGAAACATCAGCTTCAATGCACGCCTCATCCATTGATTTGATTATCCTCTCAAAATCTTCACTTGTAAAACCTTCGCTAATAACCATTGCATTTGCAATGGCAAGGGGCTTTGCTCCCATCACTGCAACATCGTTTACAGTTCCGGTAATTGATAGTTTTCCTATATCCCCACCAGGGAAAAATATAGGATCAATTGTATGGCTGTCAGTACTTATCACAATTTCATACTCACCAAAGGGAATTGTAGCACCGTCATCCAGTTCTCCAAGCCCTATTCCACCGTTAACTTTTTTATTTTTAATGTTATTAAGTATCATATCTGATATCAGACTCTGCATCATTTCTCCGCCAGCGCCGTGTGCCATCCCGATTTTCATAGATTCACCTGTTGTTATTTATGCTGTAAAGTGCTTTATTTAACTCATTCTATAAAAAATAGAAATCCATATAAATATTTTTTCTATTAATGAATTGGTACAATGTGGTTATATCTTTTTTTATATCTGATAAATTAATTCATTAATGATCTGTTCTGAATGAAATATTTAAATATGTTTAAATAATATATCTTACATTCTAAGTGATTTAATTTAAATTGATCTAAAATGATTCTATTCTACCGAATAGTACTTTTTTGAGAAAATGACTTTAAAAAATCTCTTATTATTAACTACTTTAAAATGAGGTTGAAGAAGCTTTCAGTTTCTGAACCTTCGAAAATCCTTGATTTTCGAATGCCGGCAAAACTTCTAGTTTTGCGGCCGTAAAAAATCAGAGATTTTTCACATGCCCGAACATAACGTGTTCGGCGGCCTGCAAATCCACGATTTGCAGCCCCAAAATAAAAAATTTTGAGGTGAAATTATGGCAATATGGCAAGGAGAATCATTAAGAAAACCAAGCGGAGGGCGCGCAAAACTTAACAAGAATAAAAGAAAATCTGAACTTGGAAAAAGCCCTGCCGAAACTAAAATCAGCGAAAGAAAGGTTAAATATATCAGAACTAAAGGCGGGAACAGAAAGGTCCGTTTAACAAATGAAAATAAAATTAACGTTGTTAATCCTGAAACAAACAAGGTAGAGGTTGCAGAGATTTTAAGTGTTATTGAAAACAACGCCAACACTCACTTTGTGCGTAGGAACATCATAACAAAGGGCGCTATTGTTGAAACCAGCGCTGGAAAGGTTAAAGTAACTTCAAGACCAGGACAGCACGGTATGATTAACGGTGTTTTGTTGGAATAAACCATATTTTTTTAATTATTTTCTATACATTCAGTAATGGTGTATCTTATTGAAAGAGGAAATAATGGAACAAAAAGATCTGTTCCTTGAAGCCATAAATAAAAAGCTGCCTGCTGGCATGGAACTTGAATACGAAGGGTTTTATCAGAGGGGTTTTTTTGTAACTAAGAAAAGATACGCCCTTATTGAAGACGATGCCATTATCGTTAAAGGTTTAGAACTTGTAAGAAGAGACTGGGCACCTATTACTAAAAAAACCCAGCAAAAAGTTCTAACTGCTATTTTAAAGGAAGCATCTCCACAAAAAGCTGCTAAAATTATTAAAGATGTAATTGATAACATTAGAAAGGGTAACGTGATGCTTGAAGACCTGGTTATACACACCCAACTTACCAAAAATCCCCGGGAATATTCACAAATGGCTCCACATGTTTTAGCTGCAAAAAAAGCGATAGAAAAGGGTAGAAAGGTTGGAAGAGGCTCAATCATAAGATACGTTGTTGTTAAAGGGAGAGAACCAATAAGTAAACGAGCCATTCCCATTGAAGATGCTGATATTTCTAATTATGACCCTAACTACTACATTGAAAATCAGGTCCTTCCTGCAGTAGGCAGAATTATAGAAGCATTAGGCTATTCAGAGCAGGAAATACTGCACAAAGAAAAACAGAGCAGTCTGGATGCATTTTTTTAATTAGTTTTTAAGAATAATCTCCTATCACTTTTTTAGAATTTTTAATATGATGAAATTTCAATAATAAATTACTTTACTCTCTAATTTTTCCTTAAGTTTATATTCTATTTAGTTTAATTTAGTATCATTCCTCAAAATATTATAATGGTGTAATAATGATAAAAGCAATATTTTTTGATATTGACGATACTTTGTATGATACTTCTGGTTTTGCCAAGCTTGCAAGGAAAGCTGCACTGAATGTAATGATCGATGCAGGACTACCTTTGACATCTGAGGAAGCTTATCTTCTTTTAAGGGAAATAATAGATGAATATGGTTCTAATTATGACAAACATTTCAACGTTTTAACCAAAAGAGTATTCAGTGAAGAAAAGCCTTTACTTATTGCTCTGGGAATGATCACCTATCACAACGTTAAATTTGCTCTCCTTAGACTGTTTCCACAAACTACCAGAACATTGATTTACCTGAAAAAACAGGGGTACAACCTGGGAGTCATATCCAACGGAATAACCATTAAACAATGGGAAAAGTTGATAAGGCTGGATCTCCATCATTTCTTTGATCATGTAATAACTTCAGAGGAAGCAGGCGTGGAAAAACCTGATAAACGAATATTTGAATTAGCACTTGAAAAAATGGGTTCAAAAGCAGAAGAATCAGTTATGATCGGCAATAAGTTCAATGAAGATATAATGGGCGCTTTAAATAGCGGAATATCTGCCATACTTGTCAACTCAAAATTAGAAGAGCATGATAAGGCATACCTTAAAAAAAATAATATAAAGATAGATGTAATTTCCCATATTGGGGAGATCATGAAGATTTTGTAGAATTTTGAAAATAAATCAATTCGATTAATAAAGAAAAAAATTTTATTCTAAAAATGCTTTTAAGGAAAAATAAGTTAAGAAACTAAATAAAAAGCGGCAGGTGATTCAATAATGGAGTACTATCACGACCCCAAAATGCAGAAAATATTTGACTATTTAAAACAGCCAAAAACCCTGGAAGAATTAAAACTTTCGGATTCATTTATTAGAAATTTAATTTTAAAACTTATTTCCAGTTATGGAACCCTAAAAACAAGCAGAATAAATGAAATTACTGGAATTCACTGGGATATTTTAGAAGAAAATATTAAAAAACTTGAAGAAGATAGTTTCTGCGCCCCTACAAGTGGTGGGTTCCTGTTTTCAAGCGTTGAATACACTGTAACAAAAAAAGGACATGAAAAAGCCAAAAGAAGTCTGGAAGAAAACCCTTATATTGGCTTAGCTCCTGTTTCATATGAAGAATATTACAATATTATGAAAATTCAGCTCAAGGGCAGATTTCCCATCCATATCCCAGAGAAAGTAATAGATTTCACCTTCAGGGATGTTGTAGGCGTTGAATATGCAAAGGAAGTTTTAATTGAATCATGTACAGTGGGGAGAGGTATTTTTGTCTATGGTTCTCCTGGAACCGGTAAAACATTTATAGTAAGTAAAATGCCTGATTTATTACCTCCGCTTGTGATTCCCAAGTTTATAGAATTTGGTGGTGCTGTAATTCAGCTTTATGATCCTGATTTTCATAAAAAATGCGAAGAACAACCTGAAGATCCACGCTGGGTTAAAATTTATGCACCATTTGTGCTTACTGGTGCAGAACTCAGTTTAAATAAACTCGAAACTAACTACAATCCAAATAAAGGAGTATATGAAACTTCACCAATTATAAAGGCCAATGGAGGCATTCTTTTAATAGATGACCTTGGAAGACAGAGAGACGACCATGAACTCATCCTGAACAGGCTTATTGTACCTATGGAAAATAAAAAAGATGTTATTTATGTAAGGGGAATTCCAGTAATCGTTCACAGTAATTTTATTCCCATATTTTCCACCAATTTGGATATAAGTATAATGGATGAGGCTCACCTTCGAAGGGCTCCGTTACATATTTTCCTTAGAAATCCCCCCATTGGTGAACTTGTAGAAGTTTTTAAGCGAAATCTGGATATTTTGGGTGAAAAATACGGAGATGAGGTTTTAGAGAGATTTTTAAAAGTTTATATCCCTGTTTCTGAAGGTGGAGAAGGTCTTGATCCAACATTTGCCCATGCAAGAGACCTGGCCCAGATTACACAGGCCGTAAGGATAAGTCAGGGTAAAGAAGTCATTGATGTAGATGTTCTGGAACCAGCACTTAAAAAGCATATCTTAATTCAGCTTCAAAGGCTTAAAATCGATATTGCCCAGATTTCAAAGAAAGTACGCTCCTATCGTGTGGCGACTGATAATTTAGAATTGGCATTTATAGCTTTAAATGAAATAGGAACGTGTGAAATTTCATTTGAAAAGGATTCAATTCTTATTGACGTGGACGAAACTATTACACCTGTCTATCTGGCAACATATTTGCATAGAAAAGGAATTACTGCAGATAAAATTGATCTGGTTGCAGAATCAGAAAGGGAGCTTAGAAGAACAATTCTCCATAACTGATTTCTATCTTTATTTAAGTTAAGAACCAGCTATTCTCCCTTTCTTTATTTTTTAATGTATGCGAGTTCTTTAACAACACTTTAACTGATTTTTATTTTATAATGATTAATCAATATTTATCATGATTAATATAGTAAAATATATATACAAATGAAAACCTAGAAATTAGTATGCATTGAAGAACAAAACCTTATTGGTATCGCCTCTAAACACTCATAATTAAAGGTTATTTCTTCTTTGCAGCTCCTCAAAACTTTGGACTGCGGAAGCCCTCTAATTTTTTACGCTTCCGCTAATCCATTTTATCAAATCTTTATCTTTGAACTCTCTTTTAAAATTCCAGCAGGTGAATGATAATTGTAATAATTAATCAATTAAAAATCATAACACTTATCTGTATAAACGAACATAATATGTAATGGTTATCATTAATTTAACACATTCACCACGTGTTATCCAAATGAAAACCAGACCACTTCAGGGACGGCATAACATGATGTCTTCACGAATACAAACCTTTTTTATGCTAGGCTGTCCCTATTCCAATAAATTTTTGCTATGAGGATTGAAAATGAAAATATTTGCAACTATAACAGGGATAGTAATAGGGATAATCTTTGCATTTTTTGGTTATTTCCTTTTAGGAATTCCTATAGCCTTAGCATTTGCACAAATTATCGGTTCTGATTTATCATTTATAATTGCAGTAATAATAAGCTTTATAATTGGTTTTAGATGGGCATATGATAATGCTGAAAAAATAGAAGAAGAAAGGAAAATTAGAAGATATAAAGTGCAGAAAATTGTAAAGTAATTTAAAGATCCAGTAAAATCAACTTAAGGAACTTTTATCCTGATAATTTTATCATCAGCAGCCTTTGGTATACCTCTACCATCCATGTTTGACGTGGAGATATAAAGATATCCATTATGCTCTACAACTTCTCTTATTCTACCTAAATCTGAAAAAATCTCTTCTTGACCCGTTACGGTGTTTCCATCAGATCCTAAAGTAATTTTACGTAGTTGTGAACCTCTTAGGCCTGCGACGTATAGACTGCCCTTGTGGTATGCAATCCCAGAGGGGGCTAGTGTAAAATCCTGATAAAAGATAAGTGGTTTAATGAAGCCTTCTGCAGAATCGCTGCCCTGATAAATTGGCCATCCATAGTTTCCACCCTTAACAATAACGTTTATTTCATCATTTCTTGTCTGACCGTGTTCTGATGAATACATTTCTCTGGTTACAGGGTTCCATGTTATCCCTTGAGGATTTCTATGTCCATAGGAGTAAACATAGTTATTAAATGGATTATCTAAAGGAATACTGCCGTCTTTATTTAACCTCAATATCTTTCCAGCCAGTGAACTGGTATCTTGAGCTAAAGAAGGTTCCCCCGCATCCCCTGATGTTGCATATAGTTTTCCGTCAGGTCCAAATTTAAGTCTGCCCCCATTATGTATCTGTGCACTGGGAATACCATCCAGTATAATGGTTTCGTTTTCTAATTTTTCATTCAGGGTAAATCTGGATATTCTATTTCCATCAGGGCCAGTATAATATACGTATATAAATTTATTTGTGTTAAACTCAGGATCAACTGCAATCCCCAGCAAACCCGACTCGCTTATCTCATTGGAATTAATATTTCCCACATTTATAATTGTTTTATTATCTATAATGCTGACATCTCCACCACGCTCAGTAAATATGATTCTATCACTGGGTAAAAAATCCATTGCCCAGGGTGTGTCTAAATTTTGAGCTAATATTTCAGTTTCAAATTCCTGCTGGTTTTGAGGTTTTGGAATAGCTAAAATAAGTAAGAAAGAAATTAAAATAATAATGCCTGTAATTATTAAAGGTTTATTCTTCATTTTAATCCTTATATTTTTTAATAAATTTATATCCATTCAAGTATTAATTTTTTGTCCAGTTAGAGGCTGTCCCGTAATAATTTTTACACCAGAGATTTTTGATTTTATTTATGGATTTGGAGAGCCTTGGAAAATCCATGATTTTAGGGGGGTATCGAAAATTCCTTTAAATTTTAGGAAAATGCTAATCATTTTTCTAACTCCTTAAAATCTGTCAAAAATCATATTTTACGCATCGAAAACAGAGTCTTCGAATGCTTCGATTTTTGAGGATTTTGCTGTTTAGGAATCAAAAAGATTCCCTTCAACATCGAAAACAGAGCCTTCGAAAGCCCTATTTGCCCTTATTTTTTTCCTCTGACTTGAATTATTTGGACAGCCTCTTTAGTTATTTAAAAAATGTTTAGAAATGGAAATGCCTTGAATGTTTGTTTTTGCATGAACATGCCTAACAATGTCTTTGAATGAAAATGATACATCAACTAATACTTCTGATCCTTCTGACTTAATTTCCACATTCACATTAAAATCATCTTCTTCAAGAACCCTTGGAAGAACCTTTAAAACTCTTGAAGCTTGAAGAATTTCAACAGATACTAACTGATTGTCTTTATCGATATCAATTATTATATCTCCAGCATCAATTGTTCTATTAAAATGATATTCATGATCTACTCTTAAATATAGCAAATCAATATCTTTTTCATATTTTTTAATGAGTTGCATTTTCATCCTTTCCTTATTTTGTTCATATGTAGTTACTACTTTAATAATCTTTTTCTTACCTTTAATTGCGGTGACTATAATTAAATCCTTTGTTTTGCAGAGAATCTTCCAGTAAAACAAGGATTGTGACCATTTTTAACTTTATCTACTGGTGATATATCTTATAATCCTGGAACTGGTTTGGATAAACATGTTAGAAATGGGAACTGGATAAATAAGTTGAAAGGCATGGATAAAACTAAATTAAATACATTACTGGAATATCAGGATGATCTGTATAAAAATATAAATCATTATCTGAGGTTTTGAAAATTTTCTAAGGACTCAATACAAGCTTCTGTTTTAGGAGAAAAGGAATATGTTAAAATTATTGAAGGAAAAATATCTGATTTGAAAAGTTTAATTAACAAAAGCGCCATAGATGAGAATTTAGTATTGTATAGTGGAATGCATGGCTCAAAAAATATTAAAGTTGGGAGGGGGGTGTACTGAAGGAGATAAAGCATTTTTAAGTACTTCTACAGATTTTGAAGAGGCTAAAACTCCACACAGATGATACTAAAACCATGTGGGAAATTTAACATCATTAAGGAAATAAAGGCCTACCTGTTACAGGCATTGGAAGAAAATAGTTTCACAAGCTTACATAGTTGAAATATTGCTTCCTCCTAATAAATAGAAGTAGTAAATATATATAAAAAAAGAAGGACATAATATAGTACAGGTAAAACCAATTAAATGATTTTCATGGTCAAGGAAACTAAAAAGGAAAAATTAAAGGATATAGAAAGTGGTATATGGCCTCTCCTCCAGGTTCTTTGGTAATTAAAAAAAAGAACAAACAAAAATAAATAATTTTATTTTAACTCTTTTAAACTTAATTAATTTTAAATTTACACTCCAGGCGAATTTGAAGAGAAAAGAAAGGAGTTAGACATAGTAGGAGAAGCAGTTAAGGAAGGAATGGTAATAGAAGTACGATACCTTTGGAGAATCTTTGATAAACTTGGAGGTAGAAACTTATGAGAGAGAACATAAAAAAGATAAGCAAGCACTTAAAAGCAAATGAGAAGATACTTTTTGCTTATCTTTATGGATCAATGGCAAGAGAAGAGGAAAGGGAAGAAAGCGATGTAGATATAGCGATTTTTCTTGAGGATCCTCTTCTGGCTGAAGATCCACTTTTTGAGACAAAGTTATCCTTAAAATTAGAAAAACTTGTAGGAAGGAGCGTTGATGTAAGGGTTATTAACTTTGCGCCTTTGATTTTTGTTCATCAGGTATTAAAACACGGGAAACTCCTATTTTCCAGGGACGAAAAAATAAGGATTGGATTTGAAACCACAAATATGGACAAATACTTTGATTTTCTTCCTTTGATGGAGGAATATAATAAGAAAAGGTTGGAGAGATATGGAATTAGATAAAGAGTTAATCCAACTTAGAATTGATATAATAGAGAGAAATTTAGAGGAGATTAAGAAAATTGTGGATGAGGGATATGAAAAATTTAAAGGAAGCTTTAGGGATGAATTAGCATCTAAACATGCTCTACTTGAATCCATAGAAGCTTGTATAGATATAACCAACCATATAATAGCTACAAAAGGTTTTAGAAGACCACAGGACTATAAAGATGTTTTTGTTATTTTGGAAGAAAACAAAATTTTGGAAAGAAATCTTTCAGAAAAATTGCAGGAGATGGCAAAATTCAGGAATCTTCTGGTCCATAGATATGCTGAAACTGAAAAAGAAAAGCTTTTTAAGATAATGAAGATGGATGTAGATGATATAAGGGATTTTATTGGAAGAATTTTAAGATACATAGCAAAGTAAGATATAAAAGGTTTTTACAGAGCCAAATTTTCTTTAAATCATCAGACGATGATAAGTGGTTTAATAAATTTTTTAGCTATATTTTTCCATTAATTGACCTTCAGCCAGTATATGTTCTTCCATAGCTTTTAAAAACTGTTGCAGAAGGTTTTCCAAAAAAACAAGGATTGCGACTTAGTGTAGTGAATGTGACATGATTTCCATATAACGATTAATTTTCATTCTATTAATATGACTGGTTAGAGGGCATTTGAAAAGTAATACTTTCATGAATATTGAATTATAACTCGTATAAATATGTCTAAGGACATATAATCTATTATGAGTGTAGAATTAGAAAAGAATGAGATAATACTTTACACTGGGGAGGAAGGCGCTGCAACTGTCGAAGTTCTTTTTAAAGATGAAACAATGTGGTTAACACAAAAAACAATGGCTAATTTGTTTGATGTTAATATAAGGACCATAAGTGAACATTTAGTAAATATCTTTAAAAGTGGGGAATTAGAAGAATCTTCAGTTATCCGGAAATTCCGGATAACTGCCGCAGATGGTAAAAAGTATAATACTAATTTTTATAACCTGGATGCTATTATTGCAGTAGGATACCGTGTAAACTCCAAACAAGCAACACAATTCAGGATATGGGCTACAAAAACATTAAAAGAATATATCACCAAGGGTTTTGTCCTGGACGATGAACTTCTAAAAAATGGGACCCGTTTTGGTAAAGATTACTTCGATGAATTACTGGAAAGAATAAAAGAAATAAGAGCTTCAGAGCGAAGGTTCTATCAAAAAATAACTGATTTATATGCTGAATGCAGCTATGATTATGATAAGAACTCAAAGATAACAAGAACATTCTACGCCACAGTACAAAATAAACTTCACTGGGCCATAACTAAACATACAGCTGCAGAAATAATTCACTTACGGGCTAACAGTAATAAGGAAAATATGGGATTAACCACCTGGAAAAATGCACCAGGTGGTAAAATTTTAAGTTCTGATATTAAAACTGCTAAAAACTATTTATCAAAAGAAGAGCTTTCAGAATAGAATAATATCGTGAATATGTACTTAGATTATGCTGAAAATCAGGCAAGGAGACATAAATTAATGTCAATGAAAGACTGGGTGCAGAGATTAGGCTCATTCTTACAATTTAATGAATATGATATCTTAAATAATCCTGGCAGAATCTCTAAGGAATTAGCAGATGAAAAAGCAACGAAAGAATATAAAAAATACAGGATAAAGCAAGATAAATTTTATGTTTCGGATTTTGATAAAAAAGTTAAAAAATATCTAAACAGTAAAGACACTTAAATATATAGTATTAATCTTTCGTTTTGTATTGCAGAGGAATATCCAGTAAAACAAGGACCGTGACAGTTTGATTTAGTGTACAGCAAACGCTGCCGTCGTCGTTGCAGAGAATCTTCCAGTAAAACAAGGGTTGCGACTTATTAAATTATATACCAGAGAAAATAGAAGGTATCCCCATCCTTATGCGACAGTAAATGATATTGCTGGACAAAAAGGAGGAAAATTAATGAAAATGGAAATTATCACAGAATTTTGGCTAAAGGAATTTCAAATGGAGATTCATTATGAATAAAACGAGAGTTGCAGCCTCACTTCTTGGTATTATTGCCGGACTTGGGGGTGGCGTGTTTCATGGCATTGGAGAGGTGCTTCAAGGTAATGTAGCTACAAATGAAATAGTGATAGAGGCCTGGCCTGCAATGCAAGCAACTTTAGGAGAGCCTGCAATGACCTTAGTTCCCAACTTCCTCTTAACCGGAATACTTGCTATTATTATGGGAATCATAGTCACAATATGGGCAGCAGCATTTATTGGAAGGAAAAATGGAGGTTTGATCCTGATTGTGCTTTCAGTAATAATGCTCTATGTTGGTGGAGGTATTATCCCGCCCTTATTTGGAGTACTAGCAGGGGTCATTGGCTCAAGAATTAAACCGAACTAAGAAAATATCTGGCTAAACAGTATCAAGTATTGTAGACTTAGATCATCCTGTCAACACAATTTAATGTAAATGTGTTAAAATTTTAATTTTCAGTTAGCTTTGAGGGGCTAACTCGACTAGTTTTAGCCATACTGGCGTTTAGATATTGTTGCAGAAGGTTTTCCAAAAAAACAAGGATTGTAACAAGGCAATTCGTGCAGAAATCAAAGTAAAAGGCAGACTAAATGTTTACAAAGCCAGAAAACAGAGATTAATATGGTTAGAGATAGCAGCGTCCAATCGTTATATGGATCCTGAATATCGGTGATTTAAATAAATAAATGTGTACAGAATTATTTAGAAAAAGTTAGAGATGCAATTTTAGATTTTGTTGGAAATTAAATTGCCAGAAATTTTTTCTTTCATAAAATATCATTGCGGAATCGTTTTATAGGGCTTGAACAAGAACACGTGGAAATTATTTTTTTTAAAAATCATTATAATAATAAATATTAAAAAGTTAATATATAATTATATTATAAATGATCCTGGAGGTGAAAAAAATGATTAATGTTCTTGGACAGCTAAAAGTTGAAAGTTATGATAAGTGGAAGCCTGCTTTTGATGAAAGATCAACAATGCGCAAAGAAGCGGGCTCTAAAGAAGCTATTCTCTTTCGTAACTCCGATGACCCTAATGATGTCATGATTTTATTTAAATGGGACAATAAAGAAAATGCACAAAAGTATCTGGAATCAGAATCTATTAAAAAATTACTTAAAAATATAGGTGTAGACATAGTGAAAATTACCTACCTTGATGAAGCAGCAAAAACAATTTAAATGAAATTAATCATTTACTTTTTCATAAGTTAATATGCATTAAGTACTATAAGAGATTTATAAACAGCCTAAATAATTAAAAAAGTAATCAATACAATTAAATAGATTAAATGCCTATAAATTATGGCTGTTTAGATATTATAATGTCGTATGATTTTTGATGGTTTTTAAATCATTATTGAAGGTTATAATTTAAAAAACACGTATTTATATGATTATTATTTCAAAAATAGAAAATAATCTATTAATTTCTTATAACCAAAAAGGTAGGCCGTTGAAAAATAATACAATTTTAGTTCATTTTAAAAAAAAAGTTTAATTACAGCATTAAGTTGTAATCAAGTTCTTTAAACAGTTAGTTCGATAATATATGAACTGCAGCAGTTCCTCCAGTTCCACCAATGTTATGGGTCATGCCTGTTTGTGCACCTTCCACCTGACGTTTACCGGCTTCTCCTCTTAACTGCCATACTATTTCTGCTGCCTGAGCAATTCCTGTCGCTCCTAAAGGATGACCTCTTGATTTGAGACCCCCTGATGGATTAACAGGTATTTTTCCATCTAATTCGGTCATACCTTCTTCAATGGCAATTCCACCCTTTCCTTTTTGAACAAATCCAAGGTCTTCTATTGCAAGCAGTCCGTTAATAGAGAAACAGTCGTGAACTTCCACTGCATCTATATCCTTTGGTTTGAGGCCTGCCATTTTATATGCGCTTCTTGCAGCATTCACTGTGGCGTCAATTGTGGTCAAATCTTTTCTATCATGTAAAGCTATGGTTCCTGAAGCCTGTGTTGAAGCTTTAACGTAAATTGGAGCGTCAGTATATTTTCTTGCTTCTTCTGCAGGGCATAAAATTACTGCAGATGCACCATCAGAAACTGGAGAACAATCAAGAAGTCTCAGTGGATCTGCTACCATTGTTGAGTTTAAAACTGTATCTACTGTTATTTCCATTGGAAACTGGGCTAAAGGATTTTTAGCGCCGTTTTTATGATTTATTACTGAAACCATAGCCAGTTGTTCCCTTGTGGTTCCATATTCGTGCATGTGCCGTCTGGCCATCATTGCATATAGTGAAGGGAATGTTATCCCCTGCTGCGCTTCCCATTCCTGATCAGAAGCTGTAGCGATAGCTGGAGTTGGATCAACAACATCAGTCATCTTCTCAACTCCTGCTGAAATTACCACATCGTGAAATCCAGATGCAACAGCCATTATTCCGTTTCTAAGGGCTAATCCCCCTGATGCACATGCAGCTTCAACTCTTGCACATGGTAT
The DNA here is from genome assembly GCA_002505765.1 of Methanobacterium sp. UBA176. Taxonomy (GTDB): domain Archaea; phylum Methanobacteriota; class Methanobacteria; order Methanobacteriales; family Methanobacteriaceae; genus Methanobacterium_D. The sequence goes on from DAVZ01000070.1 coordinate 24,804, forward strand.
TGGTGTTAATCCTGCATGATCAGCTATCAATGAGGCAATGTGTTCCTGCTGAACAAAAAGACCTGCAGACATGTTTCCAACGTACATGGCATCTAAATCTGCCCCTTCTATGTTAGCATCTTCAATGGCCTTCATTCCTGCAGTGGTTATTAAATCTCTGAATGATTCATCCCAGAGTTCCCCAAATTTTGTTTGAGAAACCCCGATAATTGCAACATCTCTCAAATAATTCCTCCATTAAAGTATCGGATGATTTTATAATCATTTATGCCATAAATGTTTTAGGCCATCCTTAATTTTCCTTTGTATTTGGCATACATGGCGTAATCAACATAGCTCTTTTTAGCCACCAGTTCTGTAACTTTTGGAGCCTGATCCCTTCTTTCCTCTATATTATCATTTACATTTATGCTGAACGCATCACTTCCAGCACCAGATCCATAGGATACAGCAAGTATTCTGTCTCCAGAATTTGCAATGTCCAGTATAGCAGCCAGTCCAAGGGGGGTTGCTCCGGAATAGGTATTTCCAATAACTGGAGCTAAAAGTCCTGTTTTTGTTTGTTCACTGTTAAATCCGAGTTTTTTTGCAGCTTTAAGGTAGAATTTACCATTGGGCTGATGGAAGACGGCATGATCATAATCTGATGCTACAGTTCCCATTTTTTCAAACATGCCCTTTGCTGCAGATAATATGTGTTTAAAGTAAGCTGGTTCCCCTGTAAATCTTCCACCATGTTTTGGATACGGCCTTCCTTCTCTTCTGTAGAAATCTGGTGTATCTGTTGTAAAACTGTAGGTTGCTTCAATGTCTGCAACTGTATCCTCCTTTCCAATGATGTACGCTGCCCCTCCAGCTGATGCTGTATATTCTAAAGCATCTCCTGGAGCTCCCTGTGCAGTATCAGCACCAACTGCTAGACCATATTCAGCAATTCCAGAATCCACAAGTCCCATACATACTTGCATTCCTGCAGTACCAGCTTTACATGCAAACTCTAAATCTGCAGATGTCATATGCGGAGCTGTTCCAAGAGCTTCTGCAACAATAGTTGCTGTGGGTTTAACAGCGTAAGGGTGTGATTCTGATCCTACATACACAGCACCGATCTTCCGCGGATTAATATTTGCTCTTTTAAGGGCGTATCTTGCAGCTTCCACTGATATAGTGGCCGTATCTTCATCAGGTGCTGGAACAGACTTTTCCTGTACTACAAGACCCCTTGAAATAGCATTTGGGTCATCCCCCCATACTTTAGCTATTTCCTCTACTTTAATTCTATATGAAGGTATATAAGCTCCATATCCTACTATCCCTGCCATTTAATATCACGACCCAGATTATCTATTTTTTAATCTAATTTTCACTTTAATATTTAATCATGTTAAAAATTCAAATAAAATATAAAATTAACTCATTATTTTTGTAATTTATGCGTGTTTTGTTAAATCTACCACCTAATTAACTTACATCTTAAATTAATTATGGTAACTTAATCTAAAACACCAGAGCGAATTTTTAGTATGACAAATCAATTATATCATATTGCTTTATACAAACTTATAAAGTTTACTGTAAATAGAAGCAGTTAGTCAAAACCCTCTAATTTAAGAAAAAATGTAGTAGATAGGTTATTTTAATTATAAACCTTATTTTATTATCTTAATTAATTTAAAAGACGTATATATAATAATCTGGTACCCTTAATAAATTCTATACCTTCAGATGTTTCAATTGCTACATTAAGATAATTATCTATTGCTAAAATCTTACCTTCTTTGGTATCGTCATTTTTTTGCATTATTTGAACATCTTTATTTTTAAATTGTTTAAGCTGTCTATGAAGCGGATTTTCAGTTTTTTTTTCTGATTTAGATGCTATAATTTTGCCCCTCATTTTATCATCATTCCCTAATGCTTTGAAGTTTTACAAGCTTAATATGTGTTTCAATATTATTAATTTGGCTTTAACTCGATAGAATTATGTAATAGTATTTAGCTTCAACTACTTAAATTAAAACTCTTTAATACTGTAATAGAAAAATTACATGTAGCTACTTTGCCAGTTGTAACGTTCTTCTTTCCATGGATCACCATGATTATGATATCCATTAGATTCCCAGAACCCTTTTTTATCTTCTGCCATAAATTCAACCCCTGTAACCCACTTGGCACTCTTCCAGAAGTATAATTTTGGAACTACCAGTCTTAGAGGAGCACCATGTTTTGAATTTATAGGTTTCATGTTATGATGGGTGGCAAATAAAACATCGGGCTCAAAAAAATCTTCCATTGAGAGATTTGTGGTAAATTTAGGTGCAGCATGTATCATAACGTATTTAGCTTCAGGAAGGATATTTACAATTTCCCTGACTGTTGATGAGCTTATTCCTTCCCACAGGTTATTCAGCTTTGACCATGATGTAACGCAGTGGATATCAGAAAAAACCTTAACTTTGGGAAGAGACATAAATTCATTGAAGTTTAACTCCCTTTCCTCTTCAACCAGTCCAAATATTTTAAACATCCATTTAGATTTATCAATATCTTGCACAGAACCAGCGTGAAGTACAGGCCATCCTTTAACCTCATGCTGGCCAGGAGGTATCCTATTTTTCCTTTTAGTATCTTCACTTATGATTATATTCCTATCATTCAACACTTCATTTATTTCTTCTTCACTGAAACTGTAATCTTTTTTTATTTGTTTCATTAATCCCCTCCAATAATCTTTTCATAATTAGCCCCCCTATCCAGTAATTTTAAAAAAGTTACTAAATCATTTGTTGGGGCTTTACATGCGTTTTCAAAGCAGACATAAGCAGTTGCCATGTTATTTTCACAGTTCTTAAATTTAAGAGAAGGAATAATGTCTATAAGTTCTGATACATTGCCTTCATGTCTTAATACAACAGTTTTATTGGGAATATAATCACTTCTAACTGCATCAATCATTTCTCTTGTATCTTCTTTTTTTGGATTTCCAGCAATCACTATTTCATAGGAAGGCCCTACTTTAAAATCAAATGCAACCATAAACTGTGTAAAACCAGTTGGGGACCTTAAAATTCCTTCAGAAAATGCTTTTTCTAACTGTAATGCCCTTTGTTTAATTTCTCCATTCTCAGTTATTTGAGAGAGTTTGAGTAAATTTAGCATCTGTATTGAATTTCCAGATGGAATAGCCGAGTCGTATATTTCTTTTTTTCTGATAAGGATTTCCTCACCATCATCTGGTGTGAAATAAAAACCTCCATTTTCATTATCCCAGAAATGCTCCAGTAATATTTCATTTAAGGATAAAGCTACCTTAAGGTATTCTGGTTCAAAGGATGCTTCGTAAAGCTCTAAAAGTCCATATATGATAAATGCATAGTCGTCTAAATTTCCCTCAATTAAGGCTTCCCCTTCCCTGAAGCGATGCAGAAGTCTATTATCTCTACGCATTATATTTAATATAAAATCTAAAGCATTTCTGGCAGCTTTTAAATATTTATCACTGCCAAACACTTGAGATCCCTTTGCTAAAGTAGCAATCATCAAGCCATTCCAGTCGGTTAATATTTTATCATCTTTATGTGGCATAGTCCTATTTTCACGAGCTTTAAAGAGTTTTTTTCTGATCTTCTTTATTCTATCTTCGACTTCATCGATCGAAATGTTGAATATCTCTCCTATATCCTCTGTTGAATTTTCAAAGTGAATTATATTGGCTCCAGTCTTTTCCCCTGAAGATTCCTCGCTGAAATTACCTTCTTCAGTTATTCCAAATACTTTTGAGGCAAATTTGGCATCTTCATCACCTAATACTTCATAAATTTCATCTAAATTCCATACATAGAACTTTCCTTCAACTCCTTCACTATCAGCATCCTCTGCAGAATAAAAAGCCCCTTCTTCTGATTTCATATCTCTTAAAACATATTCAAAGATTTCCAAGGCTGTTTTTTTGTATTTATCTTTCTTTGTAGCCTGATATGCTTCAATATAAACATTGGAAATAAGCGCCTGATCATATAGCATCTTTTCAAAGTGTGGGACCAGCCAATTGCTGTCAACTGAATAACGGTGGAAACCAAAGCCCACTTGGTCATAAATCCCCCCATTATTCATTGAATCAAGAGTTTCCTCAACGATTTCTAAAGCTCTACTGTTTCCAGTACGTTTCCAGTATCTAAGTAAAAATAAAAGATTATGGGCAGTTGGGAATTTGGGAGCTCCACCAAATCCGCCATAAACTTCATCAAAACTATCAGAAAGAATTTTGTAAGTTTTATCCACAATTTCTGGACTGATTTCCACAGAAGATGAAGTTTCTGATACTTTCTGAAGTGTATCGATGATTTTCTCTGCTGAATCATTAATTTCTTCAGGTTTTGAATTCCACAGTTCTTTAACATTCAATGTCAGTTCTTTAACTCCAATTCTTCCATATTGGCCCTTTTTAGGAAAATAAGTACCTGCAAAAAAGGGTTTTTTATCTGGAGTCATTATAATCGTTAAAGGCCATCCTCCAGCCCCTGTCATAATCTGGCAGACTGTCATGTAAATATTGTCCAGATCAGGCCTTTCTTCCCGATCAACTTTAATAGAAACAAATGTATCGTTCATTAACCTGCCGATCTGTTGATCTTCAAAGGATTCATGAGCCATAACGTGACACCAGTGGCACGTTGAATATCCAATTGATAAAAAAATAGGTTTGTTCTCTTCTTTTGCTTTTCTAAAAGCTTCATCGCCCCAGGGGTACCAGTCAACAGGATTAAAAGCATGCTGGATTAAATAAGGACTTTTTTCATTAATTAGATGATTAAATTTTTTATTTTTTATTTCAAAACCTTTAGAGTTTATTATTACACCCTCCCAAAAATTGAATCCTGTTAAAATGAAGTTTGAGTTTCAGCTCTTTAATTAAACATAATTAGAAGTGTCCTGATTATACAATTAATTAAATCTATTTTTATCATTAAAATCATATAATTTTTTTTATTAATAATCAATCAAAAACACATTAATATGTCATTAACCTAAACTTAAATGGAAAATTCAGAATAATTCTTTAATCAATGATTTAGATATATAAAATTAAATTTAGTTAATATTTTGCAAAATTATGTACAATTTAGAATCAAATTTACATAACAGAATAATATAATAATCTAAATGATTTTGGTGAAAATATGAGCCTTATAATAGCATACATTGGAAGTAATGGATGTATAATTGCTGGTGATAAGAGAAGAATTGGTTTTCTTGGAGATAAAGATAAAAGAGAACAATTAGAAAAAGATCTATACTCTGGAACCATTAAAACAGATGAAGAACTGCTTAAAAAAGCACGTATGCTCCAAATATCGCTTAAAATCAATGATGATGCAAAAAAAGTTAGAAATGTTGATATTAACGTAGTTGTAGGTGAAGTGACCTCTAAAACACCCTTTGAAGCAAGAAGAAAGAGAATTTATGCAACTACCAATGGATATGCCATACTAGAACTATTGGGTTCAAATATTCACAAAATTCAGGAAGGTAGCAGCAGTATAATTGTCTTTGGGAATGAAATAACCAAAAAAATAGCTAATGAATCATTAAAGAAACACTGGAAATCTAAAATAAAGTTTAATCAAATAGAAAATATTTTTAAAAAGGTTATGGACGAAGTATCATCAAAAACTCCTTCAGTAAGCAAGAAATATGATATACTCATAAAAAATCCACAATTAGAAAAAAAAGAAGCTCTAAAGGTTTTAAGAGATTCAATTGTTGCAGATGTTAAAAGACTTCAGGAATGGAGAGAAAAATTAAAAAAAGAGCAGGTAAAAGTATCCAGAACCATTGAACTTGCTTCCAAAATAATCAATGAAGGGGAGATTGGAAAAATTGACAGTATAGACGGTAATAAACTTAAAATAATGCTAAATAAGGACATCCAGGCATTCGATGTGGAATGGAACATGGTGGCAGGACCTGGAAATTTGATTGATATGAACGTAGATGATTCATCAGATGTGAAAACTGGAGACATTGCAGTTATCGAAAATGAATTTTTATGCATAAAGCGGACCAGATCTGCTTTAATGTGTGAAGTAATTTTATGCAGAGCTGACAATGATTGATAAGAGGGTGAATAGATGCAACTAACATTTTTAGGAAGTGGTGGCGGACGCTTTCGCTACCATAACCCAGCATAGAATGACCGGCGGGTTTAGAATAGATGGAATAGGTGGTAAAAATATCCATATAGACCCAGGACCAGGGGCTCTGGTTAGAACTTACCAGTTTGGGTTAGATCCTCGGAAATTGAACGCTGTGCTTGTTTCACACTGCCATACAGATCATTATTCTGATGCGGAAGTTCTTATAGAGGCTATGACCCAGGGAATGACCCAGAATAAAGGAAGTGTAATTGGAAGCCGAAGTGTTATTAAAGGATTTAAAAAATTTGGTCCCTGTATTTCACAATATCATCTCAACAGGCCAAAAGTAGCTGTTTTAAACCCTGATAAAATAACAAAGATTGATGGCATTAAAATTAGAGGTACAAAGACAATTCATGGAGATCCTACTAATATAGGGTTCAATATAAGTTTTGATGATTTTATTATCTCCTATACTTCAGACACTGAATATTTTAAAGACTTACATAAATATCATGCCCGAGCAGATATCTTAATTGCAAGTGTTATAAGGCCTAAAAATGAGCGTATTCGTGGACATATGTGTACGGAAGACTTTATTAAACTGGTTGATGAGGTTTCACCAGAGCTAGCCATAATGACCCACTTAGGGATGAAAATGATTTTTAATGATGCCAAAAAAGAGGCAAATATAGTAAAAAAAAGCACCGGAGTTAATACTGTTGCAGCTTTTGACGGTATGAAAAAAGATCTTAGTTTATTAATGGAAAAACAAAAAACAATAAATGATTTTAAGTAGCATTCATCAATTATGCACTTATTTATTATAAATTTTTTTTAAAATCTTAATGTATACAGATTATATTCCAATAATAATCCTTTAAAAAATTTAATTATCAGATATTATAAATATTTATATTAAAGATTTTATAATTAATAATATTTATATTAAACATGTTATAATAATATGTTAATAAGAAAAATATCACAATCAAAAACTTTAATCCATGAAAAATATGATATGAAGGGGAAAAAATTGAATAAATCAATTATAAATGGCAGGGAATGGTCAAAAATTATTGAAAAATTTCCAGATGCTATAATAGTCATTGATTTAGAGGGTAATATAATTGAATGTAATCAGGCAGCACTCAATATTTCAGTATTTAATTCAAAAGAAGAATTAATTGGTTTTAATGGTCTTAATGCTATACATCCAGAGGATCAAAAAAGGATGAAAAGAGATATTAAGAATTTACTTTTAGTTGGAGTAATAAAAGATAAAGAATATAGGATATTAAACAAAGAAGGCAGAATCCTTCCAGTTGAAATTTCTGCAAGTGTTATTTTTGATGATTTTGACAATCCAAATGCTTTTATATGTATTTTAAAGGATATTACCGAACGTAAAAATGCTGAACAGAAATTAAAAGAACGTTCAAAGAATTTAAAAATCCTCAACAAAATTATTATAACTACAAACCGTTCCGGTAGCGTTAAATCCTTGTTAAAAGATGTTTTAGAGCAGACATTAAACCTATTACCCTTTGATGGGGGAGAAATATACCTCATAGATAAAGAAATGGGAATTGCAAAAGTTTTTCATTCAAAAGGAACTTTAAAATCATTTAAAACTCTAAAAATTAATGAACAACCCCACAGATTAATTTATATCAATGGAAAATCTGCATTTAGAAGCGATCTCGATAAATATTCCCTGGATATAAATATTGGATCAGATTTACAGTCTATTGCCATAGTTCCCATATTTTCTGAGGGTGAAATTATAGGATCTCTAACACTTGTAAGTAAAAAAAAGCATTACTTTACTGAAGGAGAAAAGGAACTAATTAAATCAATAGGAAATAAAATAGGAAATGTAATCGGTAAATTGATAGCTGAAGAAGAAATGGAAAAGCTTATTGAAGAATTAAAACGTTCAAATGAGGAATTAGAACAATTTGCATATATTACCAGTCATGACTTGCAGGAACCGCTGCGTACCATCGCCAGTTTCACACAATTGCTTGAAAGGCGTTATAAAGGTCGGTTCGATAGTGATGCTGATGAATTTATTGATTATATTGTTGATGCAAGCGTTCGCATGAAGCAGATGATTCAGGGATTACTTGAATACTCACGTATTGGTAAAGGTGGACTGGAGTTTAAACCAGTAAATCTAGACAAGGTACTCACCGAAGTTTTGTCCAATCTCAAAGCAGTAATAGAAAAAAACAATGCCGAAATTACCTGTGAAAAGCTACCTGAAGTTATAGGAGATTCAAAACTGCTTTTACACCTCTTCCAGAATCTTATTGGAAATGCAATTAAATTTAGAAAGCCTGATAGGCCTCCACAAATTTATATTTCATTTTTTGATAATAAAAATGAATATAAAGACGTTTTTTGCATTGAAGATAACGGAATAGGAATAGACCCTCAGTTTTCTAATAGAATTTTTAAGGTTTTTAAACGCCTGCACACAATAGATCAGTATAATGGAACTGGTATTGGTTTAGCAACATGTAAAAGAATTGTGGAATATCACGGCGGTCATATCTGGGTAGAATCTGAATTAGATAAGGGTTCAAAATTTTATTTCACCCTGAATCATATAGCCCAATTCTGATCACAAACTATCAGGATGAATAAAACCACTTCTTATTAAATGATCAGCAATTATTATGGCTACAGATGCCTCTGCAACCGCTGTTACCCTTGGACAAATGCAGGGATCATGTCTACCTTTAATCTGAATTTCTGTATTTTCCATTTTTTTAAGATCAACAGTTTTTTGGGTTAAAGAAATTGAAGGTGTTGGTTTAACAGCCATTCTTGCAATCAGCGGCATTCCATTTGAAATTCCACCCAATATACCTCCAGAGTTATTTGTTTTAGTTTTTACGGTGTCATCAATGTAGAATTCGTCGTTCATCTCTGATCCTTTCATCTGTGAAGATTTAAATCCAGAACCTATTTCTACACCTTTAACAGAGCCAATTCCCATCAAAACCCCGGCAATATCTGCATCTAACTTATCGAAAACAGGTTCACCAAGGCCAGCCGGAACATTAAGGGCAATAGTTTCTACAATGCCTCCAACTGAATCTCCCTTTTCTTTTAGATCAAGAATTAATTCTTCCATTTTCACTGCTGCTTTTAAATCTGCACATCTAACAGCATTTTTTTCAATATTTTTCTGGATTTTGTCTAAATCAACTTCATCAGCATCAATATTTCCAATTCTGGTTACATGAGCAATTACCTGAATATTTAATGTTTTTAAGAGCTTTTTAGCAATTGCACCCCCTATTACATGACCTATAGTGGTTCTTCCGCTGGCTCGACCTCCTCCCCTGTAATCATAATGTCCGTATTTAGTTTTCCAGCAGTAATCAGCATGCCCTGGCCTTGGTTTATTCTTAAGAGCTTCGTAAACAGATGAATTCATGTCCCTATTATAAACAACTGCCGCGATTGGAGTTCCATCAGTTTTACCCTTAAAAACGCCGGATAATACCTTCACTTCATCAGTTTCTCCCCTTGAAGTTGTAATTTTACTGGTTCCTGGCTTTCTTTTATCAAGCTCTTTTTGAATGTCCCTATCTGATAATTCCAGTCCTGCAGGACATCCGTCAATAACAGCACCAAGGGCTGTACCGTGGCTTGAGCCAAAAGTAGTTATTTTGAATATTTTACCTATTGTATTTCCTGACATGGATTCACATCCTAACTATCAATTAATTATGAAATAATAAATCAATCAACTTTATGATTCTGTAACTTAATTAACTTTTCAAATAGATCTTCAGTATTTTTAGTAATTTTATTCATAAAAGGTCCATTACCACCAATACAAATTAAAAAATCCCCACCTAATGTATTTTCATCGCAAATAATTCTTATCCATTTAATATGATAATAATTTATAAATGCATATTTGTGTTGATACCATTGTATTGATTTAATATCAGAGATTTTTATTTTAAAAGATAAATCACTCTTAAGATTAGAAAATTTATTTAATAAAATTGATTTTTTTTCAAATGATTCGTATGCTAAGTTATTATCTTCAAGAACTAAATTTCCTTCAGAAAAAAATACTACTGGAAATCCAAATATATGATATAATTTTACTAATGGAAAATCATCGGGAATTTCATAAAATCCAAGTAATTTTCTCCATAATGGTGCATTAATCCATATTTCAGTAAAAGCATCCAAATGACTTATTGAGCTTATCCACACAGGTTTTATGTCCATATTTAATCCTCCAATTCAGTGAATTTCATTTCTTTGCATATTCGATGCAATGTGTCCCATTCACCCAGAAATGATATTCTCCCTATTTAATCTTCAAAGAATTCCTTTTCCAGATCTTGGAATTGAGATTCTGAATCAATTTTAAATTTCTAAACCAAATCATGCCTGATTATTGAATATAACGCCTGATTGTGTATTTTGTCAAATTTTATAACACTATTTCTCATTATACCTTCAAGTTTAAACCCATTTTTTTCAAGAACCCTTCTTGATGCAATATTTTCTTCTAAAGGGACTGAAAATATTCTTTCAAGCCCTAGATCATTGAAACCATAATCCGTTAAACATTTTAAGGCTGAAGAAGTTATGCCTTTCCCCCAATACTCTTCCCCTAACCAATAACCAACTTCTGCAGATATTCTTTCGATATCAGTGCCAATAGTAAGACCTATACTCCCTACGGCTTCATCATTTATTGTTATAGCAAAATAATGGCCAAATTCGTTACTATTTGCGATTTTTATCCAAACCTGGCCGTCATTTAGAGTATAGGGGTGTGGAAATAGATCACGCATATTTCTGGCTATTTTATAATTATTGGCGTGTTTAACCAGGCTTTCAAGGTCTGATTTTTCCCATTTTCTTAAAACGCACTTATCACATTTAATCATCATTTATTAACCTTTATTATAGTTATTATTCTATTTTAAAAACATCATTTTTGTATTATTTACTTATTTATATGTATTTGCTATTTGAGGGTCTGTAAGGTTAACCGGTGTTGA
>DAVZ01000045.1 GCA_002505765.1 Methanobacterium sp. UBA176
GGGGCTAACAAAATTTTTTTTTGGGTCCAGGAACCTGGACATGTAAATCAGAGCTTATGTAAAACTAAGTTTTTCGTGCTCCAAAAAAAATTCGAAGAATTTTTTTAGAGATTTTCAATGTGAAAAAAAATCGAAAGATTTTTCCAGCACCCATTAACTTTACAACCCCGAATGATCAAAAAGTTTATATATGAGAAACCCCTTAATATACTTAAATTTTAGAAAATACTGAAAGTTATAAAAATAAAAAAAGTTAAGGTGCAAAAAATGAATGATGTATTAAAAACGATAAAAAGCAGAAGAAGCGTACGTAAATACCTATTTGAGCAAATTAAAGACGATGAGCTTGAAAAAATTCTTGAAGCAGCCATATATGCTCCTACAGGTCGCAATGATCAGCCATGGCACTTTACTGTAATCCAAAATAGTGATTTAATTGATGAAATAAGTGAAGGTGCAAAGGCAGTTATGCGGGAGATGGATATAGAATGGATAGCCCAAATGGGGTCAATAGAAAAGCTTAATATTTTTCATAGAGCCCCTACAGCAATAATTGTATCTGGAAAGAAAGGTGCAGTAACTCCAATGATTGATTGTTCAGCGGCAGTGCAGAACATGCTCCTTGCAGCAGAAAGCATGGATATTGGGTCCTGCTGGATAGGATTTACCAAATTCCACTTTATGAATCCTGAAAATATGAAAAAATTCAATATTCCAGAAGATCATGAGGTCCATTTCGGAGTTTCTTTAGGATACAAAGCTGGAGAAAAACCTGAAGCCCCTAAAAGGAACATAAATGTTTTTAATTATTTCAAATAACCTGGTTTTGAAAGTATGAAAGATAAAGAAAATTCACCAAAAGAAGAATTCAGGGAAGTTATATATGAAAGCTGCAAAGCTCTTGGACTGGATGATTTTCCCTCAAGACTTCTATCTGTGCTTCAAAGTGAACCTGAGGAAATATCTCTTGGAGAACTATCAGAGATGACAGGATACAGTTTATCTGGGCTCAGCACCACCTTAAAAGCCATGGAAGATAGACAAATGGTAAAAAGATTTAAAAAACCAAAGTCAAGAAAGGTCTACGTTAAGGTGGATAAGGATATAACGGTATTTTTTATTGAATTGCAGAAAAAAAGATATGAACAAAGTATAAGGCCTTCTTTAGAAAGAATTCCAGGTATAATAGAAAAATATGAACAAATTGGGGATTTTGAAGAAGAACTGGCCATAATTAAGGACTATTATGCCCAACTATTATTTCTGGCAGAAGAAAGTAGAAAATTTATTGAAGCTCTGGAACAGGGTAAAATAAGGAAATAAAATAGGGATGATTAATATGGATGTAAAAGAAGAAAATTCCACATGTTCTCCTATAAGTTCTCTATATTGTAATTTAAAAATAAGATTTACAGGGAATTTAAATGATAAAAATCTTGGTAGTTTATATAAATGCAGTTTATGTAATGAATGTCATCTTGCAGGCTTTAATCACGATGCTAGAGAAAAAGCCGTGGGTAAAAGTCTAATAACGCGTCATATAACCGAAATAAGCAATAACATCATGCAATCTGGCAATTCTTATGGAATTACAGCTAAAAAAGAGGGTAATGAACAAGATAGAATTGAAACTTTACTATTTAGGGGATGTACACCCATATATAAGACACCTGAAATACTTACATCAGCAGAAAGTCTGCTTAAAAGTAAAGACATAGAATATGATGTTTTAGGCAATGAAACCTGCTGTGGTAATATATTATTTAATCTTGGAGACATTAAATCTGGAAATGAGGTAGTAATGAAAAATATTGAAAAATTCAAAGCAGCAGGAGTTAAAAATATCATAACAATATGTCCCGGATGTTATAGTGCATTTAATAAATATTATAAAGGCCAATATGGGTTTAATCCACAAATAATTCTTGCAGTTGACTTATTAGATAAATCAGCAGTTATAAAAGGAGATTTTAAAATTCAAGATCCGTGTCATGCAAGGGAAAAAAGCCATGATGTACGTAAAATAATCCCTAATGCAGGAAATAAAAGTGTAAGTCCCTGCTGTGGGGCTGGGGCTGGTGTTATGGCACATGATAAATCTGTTGCAACTACAAAAGCAAGAAAGACGGTAAATGGTGGTTCCAAGAAGATAGTCACATACTGTCCTTTCTGCTATCTTAACTTGTCATCAGTCAATACAGATAAAGTTTCAGATATTTACATGCTCTTAGCTGAAACAGGTTAATAGTGGAACCTTATAATGGAAATAATCCCTAAAATACATCGATTTAGTGGGATAAGCAATAATTATCTGGTTGAAAATGATGAAATGATGTTAATAGACACATGGTAACTCAAAAAAGATCATAAATTACATAAAAAACACTTTAAATCTTAAACCTGAGGATATAGACACTATTGTTGTAACACATCACCATTTTGACCACATTGGAGGTCTTGGGGAACTTAAAAAAAATCACAGGAGCAAAAGTTGCTGTCCATAAGGATGATGAGGATTATATTAAAGAGGAGAAAGAACCCCAAGAACCATTTGTTTCAAAAATATTCATAAAACTATTGAAAATGATTTTTAGGCCCAAAACAGTGCGCCCAGATATTTTACTTAAAGATAATAATGAAATTGGTGGTTACAGAGTTATACATACTCCGGGAAGTATTTGTTTATACAATAAGAATAATAAAGTATTTTTTTTGTAGGTGACAGCCTAAAAAGTAAAAATGGAAAAATTGAAGGTTCTCCAGGTATATTCACGTCAGATACGGGACAGGCTAATAGTTCCATTAAAAAAACTGGAAAATCTGGACATTGAAGTAATATTTACAGGGACAAGCCTGTTACTTCTAAAGCTTCAAAAAAATTAAAGGAATATCTGAGTAAAATTTAAAATTCCACAATTAAAAAATTAAGGATTTAAGCCGGTCTTGGGCTTGGATCTGTATTTAAAGTTATTGCACTATCTGCTGAATTCTTTAAAGCTATACTAAAGCCTGGTTCAGCCCCAATAACTATAGTTTCCTTTCCATTTTCCTTAGCAATATTAATTAAAGGTAAAAAGTCAGCGTTACGGGTCATAATTGCAATCACGTCTATGTTGGGATTATGGATTAATTCAAAGGCCTCCACTGCCAGCTGAACATCAACATCGCCAGCAACAATAATTGGGGAAAAACCCTGATTGGTTACAGCTTCAATCAATTTGGTAGAAGCATACTGGTTTAAAAGAACTTTTCCAACTTTAATTTTACCACTTTTTGATACTATTTTTTTTATTATGTCCAGATCGAGGTGGAACTCGTTCCTGAGCATATTGGGCCCATCTATAAGAAGGCCTACATTTTTTTCTCCTGATTTACGTGTTAAGGGAATATATTCCTTAAATGAACTTAATTTTTCTATATTACGCACTTTTCCACTCCAAAGATATTTAAAATTTCAATAAATGTATAACAATATGAATGCAATAATTTATTGCCAATAAATTTTATATACATGTAATATTATGTTATAAAGATAATTAAATAGTTATGCCTAAATCTTTCCCAACTATTTTCCAAAAAATGCAGGTTTATTTTAATATCAATGGATATAATTCATTAATTTTCTATTTTATGCTTTAAATGGCTTATTTTCCTATTTTGGACTGTATATCTTCTATTTTTTGATAATTATTTAGTTTTCAATGGTCTTTTTCGGTGATTATTTGATTAAAAATAAAATTTTTCGCTGTCTTTTTAGTTTTAGGGCTTATACTGTTTAATTCAGCTTTAACAAATTCTTTTATTCTTTTTTTATCGTCTATTTCATTGTAAATTTTATCAAAAACATCTATGATGCTGGATTTCAGTAAAGCTTTTTGTTTTTCTGGAAAATCACACTGATTATCTACATCTAATAAAATATTTATGATGGGTTTTCTTATTTTTTCTTTATTTGCCAGAATCTTTGCAGTATTTTGGATGCATTTACTTGCCGTCATGAATTTTGCATCGTTAATGCATTTAAAATAGTTATCAAATATTTGTAAAAATTTGTTTTCTTTGTCTACTTTTGTTAAATTGGCGATCAGCGTCAAACCAAAATTTCGGTGATACGAGTTTCTATGATCTAGTAGTGAAACAAAGTCGCCCCAATAATTATAAAATAGATCGGGTCTTTCTTCGCTTGCCTTTCCTATGATATAATAGCTATGATAGTAAACCATTATATTCCTGTCACTCAACATCATATGAACTATTTTGTCTCTTAATTGGGCATCAACCGTTATCATTTGGACATATTTGTTTATATCAACGTTTTTATCTGCTATTTTTGAATTTAAATCTTCTTTAATCATTTAATATCCCTAAAAATTTATATTTAAGTTCTATCATTCTATATTGCCATGAACTTTAAGCAGAATGTTCTTAAAAATATCTATTTTTCATCTTGAAGGTTTACTAATATTTTCCAGGTCATTTTCAGACTTTCTTCATCCATTTATAGTAAATTTTTTTTACATTTAGGGATTAATTCAATTAAAAGCTGTCTCCTGTCCTTTGTTCTAATGGTTCAATTGGCAAATCCCTTCTCTACCAGTCTATCTATAGTTCTTGTAAGAGTGCTCACAGCAACTCCTAATGTTTCAGCGATTTGTTTCATTGTTTTTGGCTCATCTGGTTCTATTGAATAGATTGTGTTTGCTTCAGCTATGGTTAACTTTTCATAAAATGTTTAACAGAGTTTTTGGGTTTGATTTCATAAGTCTATCGCTTATTTCATCTAAAAGCGGTATTATTATTCTTACATCTTCATCATTAATAATATATTTTTTTCAATAAACTTATCAGTTTTAAAGGATAATACTGAGTCTATATTGATAAACTTTTAGAAATTCAGGGACTGTAAAGTTAACCGGT
>DAVZ01000062.1 GCA_002505765.1 Methanobacterium sp. UBA176
AATCAACCGCAGAAACAGCTCCAGAAAATAGCAGGCACACCACTAATAAAACAGTCGCTGCTAAAATTCTCTTCAATTTCAAACCCTCCCTGAGATTTTACTTAAAGCCATTAAAACCCCTGAAGATGATAAAAAAGAGTATTGGGGAATTTTAGCCCATCAAGACTCTATTATGGATTATAATAGTTTTATGTAACCACTTTCATTCGTTAATAAAATTATTATAATCACATTCAAAAATAAATAAATGAACAACATTGTGAAAAAATAGTAATAACTAACACAAGCCAATTTAGCAAAACCATTGTTATAGTTCATTAAAAAAGGTTAATAACACCAAATAGAAGTTAAAATCCTAATAATGAAAAATGTGAAATATTATCCATTATTCATTAAATTAAATTTAATATAAAATAAATACAATTATGCGAAATATGGAAAAATAAAAATATTATACCATAATCTATTTTAAAAATTTAAATTACATAAGCTACAGATATTATTATCCAGGAATTATTAATTTGAATTATATACTGGTTTTATTGGGTTTATCTCCATAAAAATCAAAGAGTGAGTAAATGAAAAACAAAAAAGTAGTGGTTACAGGTGGACTGGGATTTATAGGATCGAACATAGTTGAAAGACTTAATAATGACAATGAAGTCCTTATTGTAGATGACCAGTCTTCTGGAAAGATAGAAAATATAAAACACCTTGATTTTACAAAAATCGACACCACACTGGGCAGTATAACCACAATTAATCTTGAGGAAATCTTTGATGGCTGTGATTATGTATTTCACCAGGCAGCAAAGACAAGCGTGCCTGAAAGTATAAATGATCCTTTAAGCTCTAATGAAGTAAATATAACAGGAACTTTAAGGGTTCTCGAAGCAGCTAAAAATGTAAATATTAAAAAATTAGTTTTTGCCTCTTCATCCGCAGTTTATGGAGATGCAGAAACATTACCCCTCATTGAGGATGTTCCTGTTCGTCCTTTATCGCCATATGCAGCCACAAAAGCTGCTGGAGAATTGTACTGCAGTGTTTATTCAGAAGTATATGGGCTTCCTACTGTTTCTCTTAGGTATTTCAATGTATTTGGCTCAAGGCAGGACCCCAATTCTCAGTATGCTGCAGTGATTCCAAATTTTATAGATAAACTGCTTAAAAACGAAAGTCCAGTTATATATGGCGATGGAGAACAGAGTAGAGATTTTGTATCTGTAAAAAGCGTTGTTAACGCCAATGTACTCGCTGCAGAATCCAAAGAAACAGGTTCGTTTAACATAGGTCTTGGAATGAGCACAACTGTAAATAAGCTATTCGAAATGATTAATGATATTCTTGGAAAGGATATAACACCTGTATATGAAAGTGAAAGACCAGGAGATATCAAACATTCAGTTGCAGACATTTCTAAAGCAAGAGTATTTGGATTTAATGGAGAATCTGATTTTAAAGATGATTTAGAGGAAACTATCCAGTGGTTTATAGACAAAAAATAGATACTTTAACATAGCAAATAATTTTTTATGTAATTTACAATTGATTTTAGAAAAACTATTTAGAGCTTAAAAACTCAGGTGATCAGTTGGACTTTAAAAAACACCTCAAAACTAATAAAAATTCGCTCCATGATAACTTTTATAAAGATCCGCTCTTTATACTCATATTAATTACAGCATCAGTCACTTTTTACCTTTTAAATGTCCAGATAAGGATAGGAGTTCCTTATTGGGACGTTTTTAATTACCTAAACAATGCCCTGTACTTTGCAAGTATGGGAAATGGTGGGGTGCTTTATTTACCTCCCCTTATCCCTATTTTAACTTCCATATTTTTTAGATTTGGATACATTTCCCAAAATGCCATTTTCATTGTAGACAGCATAATTTTCATTATTGGGCTAATTGGATTCTATTTGCTTTTAAATCAGCGTTTTAATAAAAAACAAAGTTTTACAGGAAGTATTATTTTCCTATCATTACCCGTGGTCATGCCCTGGATTGCTTCAGGCGGCATAGATATACCCGCCATTTCCTTTTCTATATGGGCAATTCTTTTTACTGTTCTTGGAGTTAAGAAGAACTCAAAATTCTTTTATCTGGTTCTACCTCTGATAATGATTTCGTTCCTTACAAGGTATACTTCAGGATTAATTCTTGTTCCAATACTTTTCTATTCCTTGATAAATATAAAAAACATTAGAAATATTAAAATAATATTTTTGGGGGTTTTGTTAGAAGCATTAATCATGATATCTGCGTTTTTATATTTCTACCATAATTTAGGAACAATTGACTCTTTCTACGCACTACTCGTTAATGTAATCACCTTTACATCTAAAGGAATAGGAGACGTTGCCTATAATCCAAATAAGTTGTATTATATCCAGAATATTTTAAATTACATTTCATTTTCCCCGTTTCAGGGAACTTATGACCAGCTTTTAAATCCATCAAGAGGTAATCCCTCAATATTATCATATATAACCGCTATAATTGCTTTAATTGGGCTTAGTTTTTATATTTATAGGATTTTAAATTCGAGATTCAATAATACGAATGTTTTAGAAAAAAAATTAACAATAAAATTAATTTTGATGGTTGCTCTTATAACTGGCTTTATGATTTCATCTATCAACATGCAGTATTCGCTAAGCGTGCTTATTTTTTTCTTTATATGTGTTGTAATCCATAAATTATTAAAAAACTCCAAAAGAAAAAGTTTTAACATGGATTTAATGATTTTTTCCTGGTTTGGAGCATATTTAATATTCCAGAGCACTCTGGGGGTAAAAGTGGATAGATATTTTATTACAATGGCCCCTGCACTGGTATATTTCATTTTGTTAGGTTTAAGTGAATTTATGAACATTATCAGGCCAGAAATTAAAAATCAGAACTTAAAATCGTGGGGAATTTATTTAATCATAGCTCTTTTATTTTTATCAACATCCACAGCAACTTACATAGGACATACACCTAAAAAATGCTTTACTAAGGACATAGAGAGTGCAAGTAACTGGTTGAAAGTATATGATCCTAATTACAGTGATAAAATCATTACATCTGATTATCCCAACTCTGTATCCTGGTATCTTAAAAAAGAAGTTAGGGGAGCATTTCCACGATTTTACGAGAGTTCAGATGATTTTTCCAATGCCCTGCAAAAAAAGAATGCAGATTACTATATAGATTCTTTAAGTGAACCTAAACTATATCTTAAAGGATATCAAATAATTAACAGATTTGGTAATGTGGTTATTTACAGAAAAATAATATGAATTCAAATAATGCCCTGTTTGCAAAATAAACTATTCACATATAATAATTTCATTTAATACTGATTAGGTGCTTCAATGCCTGTTAATAAAATCAATATTATTCTGGAACCTGTTTACACCAGAAAAGGATCTTTATACCTCATTGAGAAATTTATCCGGTTTAATGAACTTAGACTTTTTATTATTCCCAAAATAAGGGATTTATCCTCTAAATATCTTTTAAAAATTTTTTCTACAGATAAAGAGGTTGTGTCTTTCATTAAAGGTCATGGAATTCAGAACGTGTTTTTATTAAAACCTGATCAAAATAAAAGTGTGGATATATCCTTAAAGGTTAAAGACATTGTAAACAGACTGTTTGAAGACGAAGATATCATTAAATCACTGTATTTTGATGGAATTAACATTCAAACCATTCTGGAATATGAAATAGCCATTAAATTAAACGAAACATACAATAAAATCGCCAGCTATGAAAATGCCCTGGATGAAGATACAGATACCATCTTTTTAGAAAGTTCTAATTCGCCCCATGGCAAAATAATAGATTATATCTGCAAAAAACAGGGAATTAAATTAAAATACCTTAATCCTTCTTTTTTCAGGAAAATAAGGGATAAAATAGCTGACCTTATGAATTACAGAGATTTGAACTATCTGGAGAATCTAAAAGTATATTCTAAAAAATCTCCAAAATCCTCTTCAAAGGTAATTTTAGTAGATGCAGTATATGTTAATTATCTAAGGAACATAATACCAGTAATTAAAGAAATGTGCAGTAATCCAGACTTTAAATTTTATTTCATTTCCAATGAAGAAGATCTTAAAGAATTCAATATTGAATATGATGTAATAAATGAATTCAAGCCAGGAAAAGTTAAAAGTGAAGAAATAAAGCCATTGTTAAACCTATTGTTTTCTGATAAAAATCTTTTAAATGCCATGGATAAAAAAGATTTTGATTTATTTAGGGGGGAATTTTTCAGCTTATTTCAACGAAGATTACCATATTTATTATTCAAATTGAGATTGGCCAGTAATTTTATTTCACATGTGCATCCAGATATTGTTCTTGTGGGTGATGACCGTTCTACTATTACAAGGGCAAGCATTTTGCCTGCAAAAGATGAAAATATACCTGTTGTTGAAATACAGCACGGTTTATTCAGCCTGCCTGAAATATTTGTTCATATAATGCCCAAACCAGTATCTGATAAAATATGCGTCTGGGGAAATTCAAGCAGAGAATATTTACTTAAACTTGGATTTGAAGATGAAAGGATTGAAATAACCGGATCACCTGAGTTTGATGAACATAGAAAATTTGCTGAAGGATTTAAAGATAAAGAAGACAAAATAATCCTTTTTGCCACTCAGTCACTTTACAAGAACATTAATTTAGAATCTATTGAAGAAATGGTTACAAATGAAAAACTCAAAGATTATAAGGTTTATATTAAACCCCATCCAGACGAAGATCCAGTTTCTTATAAATTTTTGGAGGAAAAACACCCCCATAAAGTTTTTGTCAGGCCAAAAAATGAGAATTTATCCTATTTGTTAGCTATTTCAGATGTTGTATTAACTGTTACATCTACAGTTGGATTAGAAGCAGCTATTTTGGATAAACCTTTAGTATGCATTAATTTTTTAAGGGAAAAATCCATGTATGTTGATGATGGAATAGCTTTAGATGCAACAGATGCAGAAGAATTAGTTGATGCTATAAATAAAGTGTTTGAGAATGATATCTCAAAAATTCTATCTGAAAAAAGGTCTGAATTTTTAAAAAAGTATGTTTATGGCCCGGATGGTAAATCGGCCCATAGAATTATGGGAATTATTAAAGGTCTAATCTGTGATTCCTGAATTAATAAATATTTCTTTTTATAAACTCTTCAAATCATTTAAAAAGTTAGCAAAAATGATTCCTGTGGAAAATTTATTTAGTATAGCTAAACTAATACTAAACAATTGCATCTATTCTAAATAGATGAGTATTAACTTAAGATGAGAAATGTCTACAGATTAGGAAAATAATATACTATGAAGATTAAAATCATGCTTTAAATTATTAAATCAAATAAATTGATTTTAGAATGATTAAAAACTAAAAATATAAACTCAGTGAATTATTAAAAATTACGTGAAAATTTTAATTACATTTTATAGAACTTAAAAGGAGGTTACAATATTAGAAACTCATATTTACCCCCATTTAGACACTCTATTGAAAAAGAAGAAATAAATGAAGTAATAGATACCTTAAAATCTGATTGGATTACTACAGGACCTAAAACTTTTAAATTTGAAAATGATTTTACCAAAACCGTTGGTTCCAAATATGCAATCGCAGTTAACTCGTGCACTGCAGCTTTACATCTTTCTCTTGCAGCTATTAACGTTAAAACAGGAGATGAAGTGATTACATCTCCCTTAACTTTTGCTGCTACAACTGAAGTGATTATACATTTAGGTGCAAACCCAGTTCTTGTCGATATTGAACTTGATACATATAATATGGATCCTTCTAAAATAGAGAATAAAATAAATGATAAAACCAGAGCTATAATTCCAGTTCACTATGCAGGAAATCCCTGTAAAATGGATGAAATAACAAAGATTGCTAAAGAATACGATTTAACAATTATAGAAGATGCAGCACATGCTATTGGTACAGAATATAAAAATAAAAAAGTTGGAAATATTGGTGATCTCACTTGTTTTAGTTTTTATGCTACTAAAAATATAACCACTTCAGAAGGAGGGATGGTAACTACAAATGATAAACAACTAGCTGATAAAATAAGGATTTTAAGTCTACATGGAATCAGTAAAGATGCCTGGAATAGATATTCTGCAGAAGGCTCATGGTATTATGAAATCATTTATCCTGGATTTAAATATAATATGAGTGATTTACAGGCCAGTATTGGTATTCATCAACTTAAAAAGTTAAATAAAATGCAGGGAAGAAGACATGAAATTGCAAAATTGTATAATCAAGCATTTGAAAATATCCCGGAATTAGTACTTCCACATCATGACAAATTTGTAGAGCATGCATGGCATTTATATCCCCTTTTAATCAGAATTGAATCATTAAAAATTGATAGAAATGAATTTATTGAGGCATTAAAAGCTGAAAACATTGGCACAAGTGTGCATTTCATCCCATTACATTTACATCCCTATTACAAAGACACTTATGGATATGAATATGGTGATTTTCCAAACACTGAATATTTTTATGAAAGAGAAATTTCATTACCCATCTACCCAAAAATGACCAATGAAGATGTACATGACGTTGTAAATGCTGTTAAAAAAATAATTAATTCTAATAAGGTGTAATTATGTTTGAAATATCTCAAATTATTGGCTTAAATAACAAAACACTGATAATTGCTGAAGCAGGAATAAACCATGATGGAAGTTTTTCACAGGCAGCAAAACTCATAGAAGAAGCGGCTTCTTCAGGTGCGGATGTGATAAAATTCCAAATTTTTGAAGCTGAAGAATTTTGTAGTGAAAATTCAGAATTTTTTGATCTTTTTAAATCTTTAGAGCTTAAGGAAAAAGAATGGATAAAACTATCAAAAATAGCTGCAAAAAATCAAATAGTATTCACAGCAAGTGTATTTGGGAAAAATAGTGCAGATTTATTAGAAAGAACGAAAGCACCTTTCTATAAAATTGCATCTGGAGATATCAATAATTTACCTTTATTAGATTATATAGCAAAAAAAGATAGACCAATTATATTATCAACTGGAATGTCTAATCTCTGTGATATTGAAAGTGCCATAAATCAGATCAACATAAATGGTAATAATAAAGTTGCTTTAATGCATTGTGTATCAAATTATCCTACAAAATATGATGAAACAAATCTACAGGTAATTCAAACGCTTAAAACTACATTTGACGTGCCTGTAGGATTTTCTGATCATACCATTGGACCCTTACTACCAGCTCTAGCTGTAATTTCTGGAGCCAGTATTATTGAAAAACATTTCACTTTAGATCAAAAACTTCCAGGACCTGATCACAAATTATCCCTTGATCCAGCTAGTTTCAAAGCAATGGTAAACAATATAAGGATAGCTGAAAAATCCATTGGAAATGGGATTAAAAGCCTTACTCAAGGCGAAAAAGAATTAAAAAAATTAGCGAGAAGAAGTATCACTGCTAATGAAGATATAAATCAAGGAACCATTTTAAAAGAGAATCAACTGAAAATAGTTAGACCTGGAATTGGAATAGAGCCCAAATATCTCGGAATTATTAAAGGAAGAATGTTAAGAAAGGATGTTAAGAAAAATCAACCTATCACTTGGAATTTACTATGAAAAAGAAAAAAATTGCTGCAATAATACAGGCCAGAATGGGATCAACCCGGTTACCTGGTAAAGTTCTAAAAGAAGTGGGCAAAAAACCCATTCTTGAAATATTAATAGAGAGATTAAAAAAATCTAAATATCTGGACGAAATTATTATTGCTACCTCTGAAAATCAAATTGATGATAGAATAATAGAATTATCAGAAAATTTAGGTATTAAATGGTTCAGAGGCAGTGAAAATGATGTTTTAGATAGATATCTAAAAGCTTCTGAAAAATTTAATGTAGACATTATAGTAAGAGTAACATCAGATAATCCTCTTACTGACGTTTTAATTTTGGATAAATTAGTCAAAAAGCATATAAAATATGGATCTGATTACACTTATCCAACAAACATCCCCTTAGGAGTCGGGGTAGAAGTAATAAATAAATCAGCTTTGAAAGAATCTTCAATTAATGCTAAAAATGAAGATGAGCGGGAACATGTTACAGTATATATTAAATCTAATCCTCAAAAATTTAGAATTAATAAAATTAATTTAGACCTGAATTGTGAAAATATTAGGGTGACTGTGGATACTTTTGAAGACTTAAAAGTAATAGAATGTATCTATAATAAGAAAGGATCATTAGAAAATTTGAATACTGATGATTTAATAGATTTTTTTGAAAAAAACCCCGGTATAAGTACGATTAACAAAAACATTAAACAGGTATTGCCCAAATCAGTTTATAATCCACCTTTAATTAGTGTAATAATAAGAACACATAATTCATCTAATTATGTTAAAAAATCATTGGATAGTGTGTTAAATCAGGCACTACCATCTAAATTTTATGAAGTGATTGTAGTTGATGATGGATCGACTGATAATACGATAGATATTTTAAAAGAATATGACAACAGAATAGTAATTATTAAAGAAAACCTTCTTAATGCAATTAAAGCTTTAAATAAAGGATTAAATTCTGTAAATGGTGAATTTTTTATTATTCTTGACTCTGATGATACCTTTGAATTTGAGGCATTAATGGATTTTTTCAGTGTAATCCAAAAAGATAGTGATATTGATTTCATTTATTCGGATTATTACGAAATAAATATTAAGAAAAACTCAAAAAAGTTAGTTTCTTTAAAAAATAATGTTTTTAATTCTATAGCAGGAGGTATAGCCTTTCGAAAATCCGTAATTAAAGATTTAGGAGGATATGATGAAAATCTTCTTTTTCCTGAATATGATTTACTGATCAAATTAATAAAAAATAAGTATAAATCTAAATACATCCAAAAGCCTCTTTATAATTATTTCAGACATGATAGCAGTATAACTGCAGATAAAAATTATGTAAAAAAAGGATTAGAGCAATTATATAGAAAACATGGTGAAATTAAAGGTTTGAGAAATTATTAATGGAGGAATATGATGAAAAATGTTAGAGTTAGACCTAAATTCAATGAAAAAGGATTAACCCAATATTATTGGAGAGTTTTACATCACAATAATTTAGAGTTGGGTGAAAATACAGAAATAGGTTCATTTACAGTAATCGATGCATTTAATGGCATAAAAATAGAAGATAATGTTAAAATAGGTTTTAATTGTGCAATATTAAGCCATTCATCAATAGATAAAAAATCTGGAAAAACCGTTTTAAAAAAGAACTGTAAAATTGGGAGTAATTCAGTAATAATGCCAAATACAACCATAGGGGAAAATTCAGTAGTGGGAGCAAATAGTTTCGTCAATAAAGATATACCTCCCAATGAATTATGGTTTGGTACTCCTGCTAAATTTATAAAAAAAGTAGAAGATCAAAATGATATTTAATAATTTTTACAGTGGGAAGATAGTTCTTGTTACCGGTGGAACCGGTTCCATTGGCAGTGAAATTGTTAGAGAAGTTTTAAAACTTAACCCCAAATCAGTCCGAATCTTAGATAACAATGAAACTGGTTTATTTGATTTGGAGCATGAATTAAAATCCGATAAAATCAGGACATTTATGGGAGACATAAGAGATAAAGAAAGGTTACTTAGAGCTTTTGAAGGAGTAGACATCATATTCCATGCTGGAGCACTGAAACATGTTCCCCTATGTGAATATAATCCTTTTGATGCTGTTAAAACCAATATTATAGGCACTCAAAATGTTTTAAATGCAGCACTGGACAGGGATGTAAAAAAAGTAATAGTAATCAGCACAGATAAAGCTGTTAATCCTATAAATGTTATGGGAGCAACTAAACTTTTAGCAGAACGCCTTGCTATTTCTGCTAATTATTATACAGGATACAGAGACACTGTTTTTTCCTGTGTAAGGTTTGGAAATGTGCTTGACTCCAGAGGTTCAGTTGTGCCTTTATTTAAGAGTCAGATTAAAAAGGGAGGTCCTGTTACAATAACTTCTCCAGAAATGACCCGTTTTATTATGGGTATTCCCCAGGCAGTTCAGTTGATTCTTAAAGCCGGTGCAATCTCTGAAGGTAAAGAAATATTCATCCTTAAAATGCCTGCTCTAAATATCATTGATCTTGCTGAAGTTATGGTGGAAGAATTCGCTCCAGTTTATGGTTATAACCCCCAAGACATTGAAATAAAAATAATTGGTAAAAGAACCGGTGAAAAAACTTATGAAGAGTTAATGACCGAAGAAGAAATTATTAATGCTTCTGATCAGGGCGAATTATATGTTATAAGATATGGAAAAGAGGTTAAAGAGGATGATATCATTTACAACTCTCACTCAGCCCCCAAGTTATCAAAAGAAGAAATAAAAGACATTCTCACTGAATTTTGCCATGAATAAACAAATATAATATTCATCTTTTTAATGATAACTTTTTCATTTGATCTTAATTTTTTATTAATTTCTTAAAGAAATCAATTTCTTTTCTTGAAATACCTTTTGAGATAAATAAAAATAGCATATAAACCACTGCACTTATTAAGATAGTTATTAAAATTTCATTAATGGTTACAGGATCCATAAATAAAATTAAGGCTGACATTACAATGGATGCAATTATGCTCTTAAAGGCAAATAAATATTCAAATTTAAATTTGATGTATTTTCGGGAATAAAATAATGTAAGTATTAATGTAAATGCATATGCAATTAACGTGGTAATTGCTGCAGCAATGATACCGAAAATTGAAACCAGTAAGATGTTTATCACTATTTTAATGGTTGCTGCAAATATCCACATGAAACCAATAATCTTTGTTTTTTTCTCCAAAACAAGTGTCTGGCTCACTATTCCATAAATTCCAAATAAAAATGCGCCTAAAGCAATAAAGGGAGTTACAAAATAACTGTTATCAGCTATTATAGATGTGGTAATAATTTCAAGCAAAGGTTTTGACAGGAGTGATATGCCAACCACTGAAGGTAATGCTATTAATACAAAATATTTAAGAGAATACTGCATATAATTTCCAACTTCATCCATTCTTTTTTGATCATAGCAGGATGATAGTAGAGGTGGCAGAATAAAAGCAAAAGGAGACAAAAACATGGCAATGATACTTCCAAGTGTGAAAGCTGGAGTGTAATAACCTACAAAGGTAATTCCCAGTATTATTCCAATGACGTATCTATCGCTTAATTCCACTATCCAGCTTGATAAATTACTGGGAACTGTTGGTAGACCAAATGATAAGTATTCCCTTATATTTTTAAATTCAGGGATTTTAAAGCCAATTTGAGAGATAACAAGACCAAGTACAATAAAAAATATAATAATCTGTGCAGCGAAGTATCCGGATATTGCAATTTCCACACCAAAACCAGATAACACAAGGAAAGACACCAGAAATACCATAGAATAAGTTTGTAGTAATGTAATTATTGAATACAGCTTCATCTGTTGAAATGTTCTAAAAAAGTTCAAAAAAGATGCATTGGTGGCTGTTAATAAAGCAATAATTGCCAGAAGTTGAGCTACCAATGTGTTTCCATTGAAAAGTACTGCGGCTATCTGTTTTGAAAAAACAAAAATTAAAACTGATGCGATTAAACTTACAAATAATATTAAGAAAGTTATTGAATAAAATTCTTCCTTAATTTCATTTTTATCAGTTTTAACCGGTAAAAATCTGACCATTGAATAGGGAAGTCCAAGGTTCACCAGTAAAGGTATAAAAGCAACAGTAGCGATGAACTGAGCCCATACACCATAATCCTGAATGGTGAGGTTTTTTGTTAAAATTGGGAGAAGAATAAGGGAGCTGAGGCTAATAAGAATGTTAGTTATTCCTACCAAACCAATTCTCTGCACAAAAAGTTTGTATTCTTTCAAAAATCCACCTTTACCTCTGCTATTAGATTATTTACTGATTAATTTATTAAATCTAATAGAATTTTATTTAAAACTTTTCTAGAAATGTATTTCTTATATTTTTAATTACTTTTAAGTGAAAATAATTAATGTTAAATTTGCAATCATAATGTTTGTATTTTTACATTAATAAGATTATAGTCGAATTATAGAAATCATTTACCATTTAAATAATCTTTTCAATAAAATCCAATTTATAATCCATTATATTTTAAAATACTTTTGAATAACTACTACATTTTCCTTCTGAAATTATTAAATAATATATAACGATTAATTCCTGAGGAATAATGGTCTTTTATTTAATCAAGACTAAAAACATTCATATTGAAATAAAAATCCATATAAAATTATCAAAGGATTATAAGAATATATATTATAATAATTAATGTTTTTATAATGAAAAAAGTTCTATTGATAGCGTTTTATTATAACCAGAAAAACGAAGTTGGATCCATTAGAATGCGTGGATTAGCGAAATATTTGCATGAATTTGGATGGGAGCCTACTATTTTAACTGTTAAGTCATCTCAAAAATCAAATTCAAACTTTAAAGTAATAGAAACTGATTATATAGATCTTAGAGTAAAATGGAAGGAATTTTTAGGATTTAACCCTGAAAAAACAGTTAAGGAAAATTTAAATTCTATGACTTATAAAAATAAAAAAACTATGATTGAACGCTTATTATATATATGGGAAGATATATTTTCTTATCCTGATGCAGAAAAATACTGGTATAAATTTGCAGTTGAAAAAGGAAAGGAATTATTAAAAAACGAGAATTATGACGCTATTATTAGTTCTTCTTCTCCAGTTACATCCCATTTAATTGCTAACAAACTAAAAAAAGAATTTAATATTCCATGGATAGCAGATTTTCGTGATTTATGGACACAGAATCATTATTATCCTCACTCATTCTTAAGAAAATTTAAAGATCGAAAATTGGAGTTAGGAATAATATCAAATGCTGATATATTAACTACTGTATCGAAGCCTTTAGCTAGAAATTTAAAAAAACTTCATAATAAAGAAGTTTATGAAATACCAAATGGTTATGATATAGTTAATGATTTAAAGATTTCATTAAGTCCAAAATTCAATATTGTTTA
Source organism: Methanobacterium sp. UBA176 (assembly GCA_002505765.1). Lineage (GTDB taxonomy): Archaea > Methanobacteriota > Methanobacteria > Methanobacteriales > Methanobacteriaceae > Methanobacterium_D. Next base: position 13,090 of record DAVZ01000062.1, read on the forward strand.
TACAGGAACAATATATCCTGAAAAAATGGACCCAGAGCCATTTCTAAAAGCATTAAACGAGCTGATTTATGAAGGTAATATTGATCAAAAGGAATGTGAAGTAAATTTTTATGGAATTAATGATTACTGGCTTAAGAGCTTAGTGGAAGAAAATAGCTTAGAAAGTATTGTAAAGTTTCATGGCTGGATAGATATAAATATTGTTGTAAATAAACAAAAGGAAGCCCAATTATTGTTATTATTAAATTGGAATGATCCTAATGAAAAAGGTGTATATACTGGTAAAGTATTTGAATATTTGGCTGCTAAGCGCCCTATAATTTCAATAGGGCCATATAATGGTGTTATTGGAGAATTACTTAATGAAACTAACGCTGGAATTAATTTAAGTAATATAAATGAAATAAAAAAGGAATTAATGAGGACATATTCTGAATATAAAGTATATAAAGAAGTTAAATATAGGGGAATACCTAAAAAATTAAATAAATATCATCATAAAGAAATGACAAAAAAGTTTGTAAAAGTTCTAGAATTAATCACTTAATTAAAAATTCCTACTTACTCAAGTAATAATCTTTCAAAGCCTGTATTTTATTTTAATAAAGTCTTAATGAAATTTATTTCCTCTTTTTTAAATCCCTTTAAAAGTATTAGAACGCCTATATAAACTAAGGCACATACTCCTATTACAATTAACAGATTTATAATTCCTATAGGATAAAAAATAATTATAATTAAAGACATAATCATTGATGCAGCCATCGTCTTTCCTATAAATAATAAATCAAAATCAATTTTAAAGTGTTTTGAGCTATAAAAAATCGCCAGAATAAATGAAAGTATATACGATGCCAAAGTAGCAATTGCTGAGCCTAAAATACCATAATAGGGAATTAAAGCTAAATTCATAATAATGTTTAAAATAGCTGCAAACAGCCATATAAAACCTATTATCATGGTCTTTTTCTTTAATATAATAATATTGATAATAATGCTGTATATTCCATATAATATTGCACTTATTGCCACAAATGGAGTTACAAGATACCCATTTGCTGCTATTTCTGGTGTACTCAATATCTGAATTATTGGCTTTGATAGAAGTGATAATCCAATTGCAGTTGGTATTGCAATTCCTAAAAAGAATTTTAAAGAGTACTTCATAAAGAGTCTTACGTTATCCATATCATTCTCATCATAGTTTTTTGAGAGCAATGGAAGTAAAAGCACGCTGAAAGGAAATATTAACATTAAAATCAAATTGCCAAGGGTGTAACTTGGAGAATAATATCCTACAAAAATAGTACCCAATAATATTCCAATAATGTACCTATCACTTGATTCTACGATCCAGTAAGATAAAGTACTGAAAACTGTAGGTAATCCAAGAGATAAATATACCTTTATATTTTTCATTTTGGGGATTTTAAAGCCGATAAATCGAATAATAAGAATTAAAGCTATACAGAATGTTATAGATTGAGTGATTAAAATTCCCATTACTGCAATTGCTATACTATAACCAGATATAGCAAAATAATAAACAAATAAAACTGTTAAATAGGCCTGTAATACTAGAAAGATTGAGTATATTTTCATCATCTGAAATGTTCTGAAATAATTGTAATAGATACTATTTAAAGCCGTCAAAAAGATTATTAAAGACAGTATTTGTGCAGCCATAATGTTGTTATTAAACAGGACTTCAGCAATGGTTCCTGAAAATAAAAAAAACAGTATAGAAGTGATTATACCTGTAATCAGGACCATAAAAGTAATTGAATAAAAGCCTTCCTGAATCTCTTCCTTATCTTTTTTGGATACCAAAAATCTGATCATTGAAAAGGACAATCCAAGAGTTATTATGGCTGGTATCAAATTTAGAGTAACATATACCTGAACCCATATTCCATAATCAGAAACACTGTAGTTTTTTGTTAATATTGGCAATAAAATGATTGTACTCAGCATAACTAAGATTTGAGTAATTCCCATTAGTCCAATACGTTGCAAAAAAAGCTTATATTCGCTCAAAAATTACACTCCTACCCCTAAATTTTAAATGTATATTTAATTTAATCTTCAAGATTAAGCTAATAATTCATGTCATTTTCATAAATCTAATTTTATCATAGATATAGTTAATGATACCATTGAAAATTCGATTAACCACATTATATCCTCTTTTTTAACATTATTTAGATTATTAAAGAATTTAGTGTATTGAATAGAATTATTTAAGTATTTCCTCGTTAATTATGTATATCAATTATACGGAAACAACATTAATAACAAAAAATACTCATATAATTACTTTTTAAAAGCAACAGTATATTTATTGTGTAAATAGGTTTAATTGAGATGATATTTTGCCAGGTATTACAGGGATAGCATCAAAGAATATGGTTGATAAACAGAAACTGAACAAGATGATCGATTCGATGAAATATGAAGATTTTTATCATGTAGACCAGTATAATAATGCCCATTGGGGAATTGCACGTATACATACAGGAATATTTAATCCTGAAGTTCAACCTATTTTCAACGAAGATAAGTCTTTATGTATCTTTTTCTATGGAAAAATCTATGATTATTACGAAGAAATGGAAAATCTAGAGCTTAAAGGGTTTAACTTCAAATTTAAAAATGATGCCCAATTTTGTTTATATTCTTACATGGAATATGGTTCTGATTTTGTCAAGAGGTTAAATGGCTCTTTCGTTTTTGCTATTTATGATTTTAAAAACAAGAAAATAATTATTGCTAATGATAGATATGGTTTAAGACCACTTTACTACACAGAAGATGACGATATACTCTTATTTTCTTCAGAAATCAAGTCAATATTAAATACAGGATTCATTAAAGAGTTGAATTATGAGGCTGTTGCAAATTGGTTCGCATTCGAGAAATTTTAGGAGATAAAACATTTTTAAAAGATATTAATGTTTTACCGCCTGCATCTATTTTAATTTATGATTTTCAGGATCTATCTATAGAAGAATACTGGGATTATAATTTTAAACCTGATTACGCTAAATCAGAAGATGAATTTGTTGATGAGCTGGTTAAAAAGTTTAAATACTCAGTAAGGCGTAGAATGGAAGAGCCTAATTATAAATATGGAGTGTCATTAAGTGGAGGTTTAGATTCAAGAGTCATTGTGGCGGCAATGGAAAAAGACAAAAGAAGAAACGTACTATCTTTTAGCTTCGGCCCATTAGACTGTGATGAAGTAAAGATAGCAAAGAAAGTTTCAGATAAAGCTAATACAAAATTTAAAGCAATAGAAATAAGTCCAGAGACTATTATAAATAATGCTGATAAGGAAGCATTTTACACCGATGGATTAGACTATATTGGCGTTAGTTACCTTCCACCAGTATTAAGAACAATAAAAGATGAAGTTGATGTTGTTTTTGATGGTTTTGCATTCGATATGATTTTAGGAGGGTCCTTTTTAGATAAACAAATATTAAATGCAGATAAGGATGGAATTTTTGATTTAATATACTCTAAATTAACTTTTTTTTCTAAAGAAGAGTTAAATAAGCTTTTTAGGAATGAATATTACGAAATAATAAAATATTTACCTATAGAATCGTTTAAAAAGGAATTTTACAGTATTAATGAGGATTTATTCCCTAACTTTTCAGATAAATTTGTTCTAAGAAACCACGTAAGAAGACGTACACTGGGAGGGCATGTGTTAATGCGTGTAATAACAGAAAATACTGTCCCTACCCTTGATAATGACCTTATAGATTTAATAAATACAATACCTCCAGAATTACGTTACTCTCATACAATTTATCGAAAATTTCTCAGCAAAATTTCCCCTGAACTGGCAATAATACCCTATGATAAAACAATGGTGTCAGCAAATGCCCCTCCAACACTCTGGAAGATTGGAAAATATTTTCAATTAGCTAAAAATCATGGAAAAGAAGCTATTTCTAAATTATCAAGAGGTAAAATAGTCATACCAAAAAAAAGTAGTTATGTTGATTTTAATGAGTGGTTCAAAACCAATGAAAACTGGAAAAAATATTTTAGAGATTTATTATTAACTGAAGAATCAGTTTCAAAAATATATTTAGACCAAAATTATGTTAAAAAATTGATAGAAGATAATGAAAAAGGAAAATCAGATAATGCACTGAAAATAATGTTTATTGCATCTTTTGAATTATTTTTAAGAGATATTTACATCCCTATTTCAATCATGTAAAATTTACGATTGTATGATTCTTGGTATTAAATCCTTTAAAACTCCTTCTCTTCTTGATACAGGGAATTCCTTTATAATTCGCTCTCTAGCATCTTTACCATTATCAGATAACAAAGCTTTCTCAATTGCATCTGCTGTAGCTTCTGGATTATTATAAGGCACATAAAAACCAGTATCTCCAATTGCATTAGGGATTCCACTGTACTCTGTACCTACAGGCACACATTCACAAAGCATTGCTTCGCATAAAGCATTTGGCAAGCCCTCATATCTGGAAAGCTGACAATAAACTTTAGATTTTTGATACCATTTCAATAACTCATTTTGAGGCAAATAATTAATGAATTTAATATTTGGAGGAGCTATAGCTTTTAAAGAACCTGTAGAACCGCCAATATCAGGCCCAATTATCATAAAATTAACATCAGGCAGAATAGAGGCAGTTTTAATAAAAGTATCCAGACCTTTTCTTTTAATTACAATATTATTGATATATGAAACAGTAATTACCAGATTTTCTTTCTTACCTTCTGGTTTAAAAAATTCATAATCATAACCGGTTGGTAAAGTTAAGATATTATCTCCTCTAACCTCATAATTCTTAATTGCATCTTTTTTTAATGATTCATCCACAGTGAGCATAATATCCGCATTATCAATAACATATTTAACAGTATTAAACATTTTAGGATTAATAACAGCACCATATCCGATTTCAGGTACATCAGCTACCTCATAACCCCCAACAACTACAATAGATTTTTTTCCAAATATCTTTGATAATCTAACTGCCCAGTATGCATGAACGTCTGCAAACCATGAAAATGTTAAATCCGACCATATAACTCCTGTAATTAGACCCAATACAGTTTTAAAGGTGTTTTTTTGGTCTTTCCTGTTTAAAACAAAATCTACTACTCTAACATCGAAATGTTTTTTAAGTAGCTTTAAATCATTTTGAATAAATGAAGATTTTGAAGGTCGGATAAACATGACTTTTGTCAATAAATCCCCTCATTTATAATATCGGATATCTTATAAGCAGCTTTCCCATCACCGAAAACATTTCTATATTCTCCAACAGGCTCGAAATTTACAATTGTTTTACTGATTATGTCTTTTTCTATGAATTTTTTGTGTTTATATCCTTCAAACAAGGTGTTCCAGCCCGCTTCAACTGTCTCCGGCCACCCAGTAGAAGTATCCAGAGTTATACATGGCACCTGTGCAAAATAGGCCTCTCTCTGTAAACCCCCAGAATCAGTTACTATTTTCCTGGCGTTTCTGGTTAAAAAATTCATATCCAGATAACCAACAGGCTTAATAAGTTTTATATTAGAATTTCTATCCAAATCATCATAAAGACTATATTTTTTTAAAAATTTATTAGTACGAGGATGAACAGGGAATATTAGGGTTTCTTCAGATGAAATCTCTAAAAAAGCATCCGTTATCGCCTTTAAATTTTCTTTTTCATCTGTGTTTCTGGCGCGATGAACTGTGGCTAAAATATAACTCTTTTCTTTTAAACCAAGTCTTTCCAAAATATTTGAATGTTTGTCAGCTTCTTTAGAAAAATACATGAATAAATCAAGCATCACATCACCTGTTAGGTGAACTCCTTCTTTAAGCCCTTCATTTTTAAGATTTTCCATGGATCTTTTGGTTGGGGCAAATAAAAGGGTTGAAAGATGATCAGTAACAATTCTATTCATCTCTTCAGGAACTGACTTATCAAACATCCGGGGGCCAGCTTCAACATGCGCTATTGGTATTTCAAGCTTTGCAGCAGTAAGTGTAGCTGCCATAGTGGAATTGGTATCACCGTAAAGTAGAATCATGTCAGGTGTGAGTGAATTAAAACATTTTTCCAGTTTTATCATCATTTCAGCGGTTTGCTGCGCATGTGAACCGGATCCTACCTTCAAATTAAAATCTGGCTCTGGTATTCCCATTTCCTTAAAAAAGACATCCGACATTTCAATGTCATAGTGCTGACCTGTATGAATGATTATTTCCTGATTGTTCTTTCTCAGTTCCTTTGATAATAATGCAGCTTTAATGAATTGAGGTCTGGCACCCAATACTGTAACAATTTTCATATTTTAACCTAGTTACCTTTAAAAAACTCTAAAATAGCATTTATAACGTATTCAATTTCATCCTGTTCAATTTCAGGAAATATTGGTAGTGATAAAACCTCTTTACATGCTAATTCAGCACTTACAAAATCTCCTTCTTTATAATTTAAGGCAGAAAAACAGGGCTGCAGATGGAGAGGTAAAGGATAATATACAGCAGACCCTATACCTTTACTCTGTAAGAAATCTTTTAGATTGTCTCTTAAACCCTTTTTAACCCTGATAGTATACTGATTGAATCCATGTTTTTCATTACCGGATGTCTGAGGTAGTTCCAATCCTTCAATATCCTTTAATGCTTTATTGTAAATACTGGCATTTTCTATTCTGTTTTGAACCCATCCATCAAGATAATTCAGTTTAACATTTAAAACAGCAGCTTGAATAGCATCTAATCTACTGTTGTAACCAATGATATGATGATAATATTTGGGTTTGGCCCCATGAACTCTAAGCGTTCTTATTTTTTCTGCAAGTTCATCGTCGTTAGTGGTTATTAATCCTCCATCTCCAAAACCACCAAGATTTTTTGATGGGAAGAAACTAAAACAGGTAGTTCCTGTAGATCCAATCTTTTTTCCATTATATTCTGCCCCTAATGTTTGGGCTGCATCTTCTATTACAGAAATTTCATTTTCATCAGCTATTTTTGTTATTTCATCCATTTCTGCAGGTTTTCCAAACAAGTGCACAGGAATAACTGCATCTATATACTTATTTTCTTCAATATTTTCTCTTATTTTCTCAGGATTTATGTTGAATGTTTCTTGTTCAATATCGGTAAATCTGGGATTTGCCCTGGCATTATAAACTGCCCCAGCAGTTGCAAAAAATGTAAAAGTTGATGTTAAAACTTCGCCAGTAATTTCATTAGCTCTAACAGCTAAAAGTAGTGCATCAGTACCGCTTGCTACACCTATAGCATGTTTACAACCACAATATTTAGCCATATTTTCTTCAAAATTCTCTACAGCATCTCCCATAATAAATCTCTGTGAATTTAGCACTGCTCTAATTGAATCATCTATTTCTTCCTTAATAGGATTGTACTGTCTTTTAAGATCAAAAAATGGAACATTCATTTAATTTTCCTCACTTGGTCTCCTGTTTTTTCATATTCCCTTTTACAGATACATGTGGCCCGATTATCAGTGAAATTCAATTTTTGTCCGCATTTACATATCCATCCTTCAATTTTTGCTGGATTTCCATAAGTAAGGGAGTAATCAGGAACTTCTTTGGTTACAACAGCTCCTGCTCCAACAAAAGCATATTTACCAACGTTATTTCCACAAATTATTGTTGAATTAGCACCAATAGATGCACCCTTTCCTATAATAGTTTCTTTGAATTCATTTTTCCTTGATATAAAGCTTCTTGGATTTATAACATTTGTAAAGACCATTGAAGGTCCAAGAAAAGCATCATCCTCTACTTTTATTCCAGTATAAACCGAAACATTATTCTGAATTTTAACGTTATTTCCAATTACTACATCAGGCGAAATAAGAGCATTCTGCCCAATATTACAGTTGTTTCCTATTTTTGCACCTGCCATTACATGTGAAAAGTGCCATATTTTAGTATTTTTACCTATAATGCATGGTTGATCTACAAATGAGCTTGGATGGACATAATAACGTTCTTTCTTCATTAAAACCTTTTCACCATTTTTTTCCAGTGATTCTTGACTGGCCTGAAGAATTTCAAGCACTCTAAGACCTTCAATACCGTTGGTTTTTGGCTCTTTTCTTGATTCAATACATTTTATAAAGTGTCTGCATTCTTCCTTTAGTGGTTCTTTCATTTCAATTTCTACGCTAATAGCATCCTTCATTTGAGGTACCGGAACCCTGTTTACCCATTCAATTTCATGGGGATATAAAAAAAGTTTTTCATCTGAAACATCATTAAATACAACCATCTTTTTACTGCCAACGACTACTAACTTCTGTTCTTTGTAGGGATGAAGCCAGCTTACAAATATATGAGCTTTTACACCACTTGGGAAGTCCATAGTAGTTAACGTCACATCTGCCACGTTATCACTTAAATAAGTACCAGCATGGGATGTTAAACCTATGGGCATTTCATTTAAAAGCATTAAAATGACAGATATATCATGAGGTGCAAAACTCCACAATATGTTTTCTTCAGTTCTGAATTTACCCAAATTCAAACGATTTGAATATATATATTGTATTTTACCTAAATTTCCTTTTTTCACCATTTCATGAAGTTTAAGGATAGCTGGATGATACTGTAGAATATGTCCAACCATTAAAATATTACCATTATTTTTTGCAATTTCAACCAGTTTTTTTCCATCTGCTACATTTAAAGAAAGTGGTTTTTCAACAAAAACATCTTTTCCATTGTTTAAAGCTTCTTTTACCATGTTGTAATGTAAAACAGCAGGGGTGGCAATAACTACACCTTTTATTTCTGGATCATTTAGAACTTCTTTAAATGAAGTAGTTGTATGGATTTCAGGATATTTATCCTTAAAATCATGAAGCACGTCCTCATTCAAATCACCAACAGTTTTGAGAGATCCTAACTCCGAAAAATTCCTTACTAAATTTTTTCCCCAGTATCCACTTCCAATAACTGCAATATTTTTTTCCATCTAAACCATCTTTAGAGTTTAATATAATTTAAATAGTCAACAAAATCACTATCATTTATTGTATTCCTTGTATCTATAATGACCTTATCCTGATTATTTAATACGTTTAATAACTCCTTATTGTTTTTAAATTCATCATGATCAGTTAATATTATAATGCAATCTGCCCATATTAGATTTTCTTTTAAATCAGTTCCAGAATGATAATATCCAAATCTTGTTTTAATTGAATCGGCCATTGGGTCATAAGTTTTAAAATTTGCACCGTTTTCAACCAGTTCTTCAATAATATTTATTGCAGGTGATTCTCTTGTGTCACTGATGTTTGCTTTGTATGCTAAACCTAATATCAGTATTTTAGAATTCCTTAAATTTTTTCCTAATCTTTTAAGTCCTCGTTTTGTTAAATTTAATGTGTGAATGGGCATGAAATCATTGATCTCGCCGGCTGTTTCTATGAATCTTGGAATGATACCAAAATGTTTGGCTTGATGGGAAAGGTAATATGGATCCAAAGGTATGCAGTGTCCACCGACTCCTGGACCCGGATAAAAGGGTGTAAAACCATAGGGTTTGGTTTTGGCTGCATCAATTGATTCCCAGATATCTATATCCATTTTATCGAAAATAAGTGCTAATTCATTAACAAGGGCAATGTTCACATTTCTGTAAATATTTTCAATCATTTTAACTGCTTCGGCTGTTTTACAATCCTTAACCCTAACTATTTCACCTGTTATGCCCTCAAAAAGTTTTGCACAGATTTCAGTAAATTCAGAAGTTAATCCACCAACTACATTAGGTGTATTTTCAATTTTAAATACTTTATTACCAGGATCAACCCTTTCTGGAGAGTATGCTATACCATAATCTTCTATAACTTTTAAATTACTTTTCTTTTCAAGAATTGGGCATAAAAAGTCTTCAGTAGTTCCAGGATAAGTGGTACTTTTTAAAATTACGAACATTCCTTTTTTAAGGATTTCTCCAATTTCTTCCCCTGCTAGTTTAATATAAGATAAATCTGGACTTTTATCTTCCCTTAATGGAGTCGGAACTGCAATAATTATAAAATCACAATCTTTTAAGTCGTTATAATCATTTGTTGGGTACAGTTTAGATAGATTGATTTCACCATCTTCAACATCTTCAATGTATGATTTTCCTTTTTTTAATAATTCAGTCTTATCCTCGCTCTTATTATAACCAATAACATTAAATTTTTTAGAAAATGCAACAGCAAGGGGAAGTCCCACATATCCCATGCCTACAATACCTATAACTGCTGATCTATTATTTATTTTAGAAATTAAATTTTCTTTCCATCCCATTAAATCACCTGATTCTCTTTTGAACCATAATGGCGTCTACTATATTTTCTTATTCTTTTTATATCCAATATCTTACAATAAACTTAAATAGTCTTTTAATATATCTTTAAGTCATATTTTTTTTAACATACAGAATAGATTAATCACGAGCCTATTTCTTCACATGTTTAATAGCTTTATTAAACCCTTCAATCATATTCTCATATCTAAATCCTTCATCTATTAACTTTTTAGCATTTTTACCCATTTTTTTTTCAAGGGAAGAATCAGATAAAATCTCATAAATGACATTGCACAACGAATCAGAATCCCTTTCTGGAACTACAAAACCATTTTCTCCATTTTTAATCATGAATGTTGTTCCTACCGCATCACTGGTAACAACTGGCCTTCCAAAGTACATGGCTTCATTAACCACAAGAGGGCATGCATCTGCAAAATATGTGGTTACAGAAGGCAGAACAAAGACATTGCTTAACAGGTAATAGCCTCCAAGATGATGATTATCTACATTACCTGTAAAATAAACCCTATCTTCAATTCCAAGTTCTTTTACAAATAATTCCAGTTCTTCTTTGCGCTTTCCTTCACCCACAATTATTAAAACAACATAATCCATTTTATCAGCGAGTTTAGCAAAGGATTCTATTAAATAATTTACTCCCTTTAAACTTATTAGACGCCCCACATAAAGAACCACTTTTTTATCTTTTAAACCAAGCTTTTCCCTTATTTTTTCCTTATTTTCATCGTCTACTTTGCTGTGCTCAATGCTGCTCACGTTAGGCATTATAAATATTTTTTCAGTGTCTGCACCAAGTGATGTAAAGAATTCCATGTGTCTGGTGCCGGGAACTAAAATTGCATCCGCATTTCTACCTATAAATCCTGCAAAAGCCTTAACTAATGACCTTTTTAATGATTTAACCTTCCAGTCCCAGTCCTCTCTCCATAAAATAAAGGGTTTTCTCCTTATCTTTACAATGAGGAAATAAAACAAGGTTTCTAAAACATCCTGGGGTGTGTCCCAGCTTCCACCAACAAAAATATCATAATCTCCCATTGTCTCTTTTATAGCGCCAAAAGCAATGTTGAAATGGTTTTTTATTAATTTATAGTTTATTCCTTCCATTCCTTCAATTTTAGTATCTATTTTGATTCCATATTTCTCATTATAATCATGAACACGTGTAAAAAGAAATTTAACATTGTAAAGTTCACTTAATTTTCTAAAAAAAGGTTTCCTGTACCACATGGCAGTGTGATGAATGAAAAGTATTTCAGGATGATCTCTTAAAGCCATATCTGGCTTCCTCCGTTATTGTAAATCATATCCTTCCTTTTAAACAGATCTGGATATTCTTTAATGTCTGTAATGCTTAAATCGGTATATAATTCCTGGACCTTACCCTCATTAACGTTAATATATCCCAGGAAAATATATCTGTTATCTACAGTTTTATTCCAGTTAAAGTAGGTATTGTTAAGCTGTATACCTTTAATATCTTTACCATATGCACGTAAAAATACCAGTAATTGCCTTCCATCTGAATATATGGTCAAGTTACCCATCTGATTATTATTTAACCATTCTGCCCCCACTATTTCCTGATTATAAATAAATGCCTCATTTCTAACAAGCCCATGCTTTTCATAGTCTGGAGAGTAGGGCATTCCCAGGAAATGATACTGAAGATAAGTGGCACATGAAAAGAGGGATATTAAGAGAACTAACAGTATTATAACATCCCATTTAGGTTTTCTAATAAGTTTTGCTATTTTAATTCCACCGATTACAAAAACCGGAGCTAAAAATATGAGTAACTGGAAAAATAGCCTTGCTGCATCATAAGCTACAGAAATATAAGGCAAAACGATAAATAAAACCAGAAGAATGATTGAAATTATTATGGCAAAAATATACTCAGGATCAATTCTTTTAATATATTCTCTGTAATTCATGAGTATGGTTAAAAGACCAATTCCTATGGTAACAAAGATCAAATTATGCACAATAACACTTATGGTGTTAGGGAGTGATTTAAGCTTTATTCCTAAGATACCCAGTACATAATCCCCTTTACTACTTGCAAATGATGTAACGTTCCCTGCAGAACTGGCAATGGTAGTTTGAATTACCTGAGAACCTGCATTCGCCTGAACGCCTGCAAATAAAATATACCATGCTAATATAAACAATCCTGATAAAATAATCACGTCAAAGTTTGTAAATTTAATTTTTCTATTTATATACACTTCCTTTAAAAAAGGAAACGCCAATATAGGGAGTATAAGAGCATAGGAGACATATGCAGTGGTATAATGAGAAACCATCACTGAAGCAAGTAAAATGATAAATAAAATTTTCTTTTTCCTCCTGCTTATCCCATCTATAAATAGAACCATTATGGCCAAAAAGAAGAACAAAATGGCTACTTCCTGTCTTACAGCACCTAAAAGGTATACAAAGAACAGTTGAAATGTAAAAAGTAAAGCTGCAAGGAATGCGTATTTGTTTTCAACGTATTTTTTAGAGACTAAATAAACTATAAGGGGAATAAAGGCCCCTATAAAACTGAAAAAAATCTTAAAAATGTGGTCACTGTTAATGCCTGAAAAGACCTTAAATATTGTAGGAAGAATTGTAATGCTTAAACATGCATTGTAAGGATTGAGATATGTATTGATATCCCAATGGAAATTTTGAAGGGTTAACTGGAAGCAATAAAACTCGTAATGAACATCTCTTCCCATTAAATGATTTGAAGTAAGTCCGTGCATTAAAAGGAGACTTAATCCAATCATCCAGATTGAAAAGGGGTAAATTGAATGGTGAACCCTATTTTTCAAATAGATGATCAGCACCAGGTAAGGCGGAATAGAAAGTAACATCCAAAGCAAAATAATGTTATTCTGGGTTGTATTCATTAAATATGTTCCAATTATAGCCATTAAGGGGAATAAAATTGGAATGATAAATGGAAATACGGGTTTATCCTTTAAATTGATTTTAAAATTGAAAAATTTACTCTGGAGATCATTTTTATTTATCCTGTATGCTATTAATGCAAGGGCTATTAAACTAACGTTAAAGGTTATAAGAACAGGTTCTAAAGATAATGGTTTTTGAATAAAAGGATAAAGACTATTCAGACATAAACCCATAAACATCAAGAAAGTTAAGCTTAATCCTACTGATAATACTACTTTTTTCAGGAATTCAAGTTCGTTTAGCCTGAATATGAGTACTATCAATACCCCGGGGACGGTGGTTAAAATGATTATTGACATGATTTCTTTTAAAAAGGGAATATTGAGGATTATTGCAATGTCTGTAATGATTAGAAAAGCGATCAGAGATATAATTAACTGCTTAATTCTGAAATCTTTTATGTTTAAAGCCCATTTATTCATTATTTTGTCACTGTTCATTCACTGACACCCATACCTGATTTTATATAGCTTTAATGTTTAAATACATCCATACATTTGAAAATTCATTTTACTCAATTAATTATAAATAAAATAAGTTTATTTTAAATTCTTTTCCATTAATTCCATATATACATTTTCCATCATCCCAGCAACCCTGTACCATGTATATGATTTTTCTACTAAAACCCTTCCTCTCTTACCCATTTCATATGATTCATCATCATTGGTTAAAATTTCTATAATTGCATCTGCAAGTACGTCCGCGTCCTTTGGTGGAATAATAATTCCTGAATTACTTTTTTTCACATCAGCCGCTGCACCAACAATTTCTGTACTAATAACTGGTGTTTCACAGGCCAACGCCTCAAGAACCACGATTCCAAAGCCTTCCTGTTTAGAGGAAATTGATGGAAGCACAAAAACACTGCACTTATTGTAATATTCAACGATTTTTTTATCGGGAATAAATCCATGGAATTCCACATTATTCTTCAGGCCGTATTCATTTGCCAGACCAGTATAGTGATCCATTAAAGCCCCCTTTCCACCAACTATTAATTTAACATCTGGAATTTCAGTTTTAGCCTTTACAAGGGCTTTTAAGAGGTAGTCTAAACCTTTATATTTATGAAATTCATCTAAAAGGCTCAGGAAAAATAACGTATTATTTTCCTTTTTTATAGGGAGTGGTTTAAATTTTTCTATATCCACACCAGTTGGAATAACTTCAATTTTGTGGGAATAATCATCCAGATGAGGAGATGATTTTAAATAATTGGGCTGGGTGATGATGATTTTATTGGCACGATTTAATACTGATTTAAGCGCGCTGGCATTGTAAAACCGTGCAATATAGTCTGCAATCCCCTTTCCAATTATATCGTTATGATATGTTAGAATTAGCGGCTTATTTTTAAGTTTAGAATATATATTACTCCAGTCTGCACTCCAGGGAGATGGTATATGAGTATGTATAATATCAAAGTCTTCTTTTAAAAGTTTAAATGGTAAACTGGGAGTTATATTAGTATTTGCAATTTTACCAATATAAGAAAGTCTTTTAAATTTAATACCATCAATTATTCCCTCCTTTTTTATAGGGGGTTCATTTGCACAGATAACAGTAATATCATGTCCTAATTTAACCAGTTCTTTAGCTGAATAATACACATAATTTTCTACACCGCCAATGAACGGGTAAAATCTCACTGGTGTATGAACAATTTTCATCTCTCTCACATTTAAATCCAGATCATTTAAACTCATTTACTTCCATATAATATCTTTCTAGGGAATCTACAATGCTGTCCCAATCGTATTTCTTTGCCATTTTTATGCAATTTTCTCTAATTTTCTCCTTTATGTGAATCATATCAATGGTTTTTTCTGCAATATCATCAGCAGAAAATGAAGTTACAAATCCATTTTCATCATTTATGATAAGGTCAGATGCAGCGTTCATTTCATGGTTTACAGTTATTACTGGTAATCCACAGGCATTGGCTTCCAGTGAAACTATTCCAAATCCTTCTCTTTTTGAGGGAAGCAGGAAAACTTTTGAAGATTTCATGTAAGATATCATATCATCATGATTTTCCATAAATCCCTTAAAAATAACATTATTTTGAACATTTAATTTATCTGCCAGTTTTTCAAGTTTTGCCCTTTCCGGACCATCCCCTATTATTATACTTTTAATTTCTGGAGCTTTTTCTTTAATCATAGCTACTGCTTCGATTAAAACGTCCACATTTTTTTCTTTAATTAATCTACCTGCAAATATAATATCCGATTCTTCTTTAGAGGCTTTAACACCCATTATATAATTAAAATCAATACCATTTGGAATTACAGTAGTATTTTCAGAAGTTTTTATCCCTTTAAGATCTCTTTCAGTCTTTGCAGATACTGTAATGATCTTATCAGTTAAATTTACCACGGCTTTTTCGATTATTTTACCAAAAAAACCAGCTTTTCCAATATATTCATACCAGTATTCATTCCATACTTCATGTAAGGTTATTATAAGTGTTGATTTCCCTAAAGATGAATGTATTTTAGCTGTAAAGCATGAAAAAAATGGAAACCCCTGGCAATCTATGATATCAAATTTTTCAGACATTAATTTGGGAAATAATTTAAGGGCGAAATAAACAGCCTCCTTTATTGACCTTCTATCTCCAGTATAAAGATCAAAGGGTTTACAAACTCCATGCAAACAAATTCCATCAAATTTAATGTCTTTTTCGCCTTCTTCAGGCCACCACCAGCCAATCCCATACCAGTGAACCTGGTGACCCCTATCAGCAAGCCTTTTAGCCATTTCATAGACTCTTTTTTCAGCCCCTCCCTTAACCCATGGGTATACAGCATCATAAACAAATGCAATTTTCATAATAACCCTCAAATATTTAATATTTGATGTTAGAAGTGTTTATTTCCTTCAATATCTCAATCATAGAAACGAGTAATTTACAAACTCAAAATCTTCAAAAAAACCAGAATTAATCTGATTTTTCAACGCTACTTAAAAGCAGCAGGCTCAAGAACATTCCTGAGAAAATGGTTTGAATCCCAAGAATTGATAGTATCAAAGCCACCACAGCAAACTGTATCTGTGAAAGACTGCCAAATCCAACTGCAATCCAGCTATAGAAGACTTTTAACCCTACCGTAACCCCGGCAGCAAGAAGTAACAACCCTATAAAGAGTTCCCTACCCAGAGAGTGGTAATTCATAAATTTTTTTATTGTCCCTGAACTTTTGGATATTCCATAAATGGAACCGAATGCTCCAAAATGAATCCATGCAAGTAAGATTTGATATCCAATAATAAGCAGTAGACTGCCCAGTATCAATGAATGCATTCCATACTGTCTTAAAAGTACCCCAACAAAAAATGCCATTCCCATAACTAAAATTACAACACTGGGTATCAAAAGGAATGGTGTAGGTCTGTAGAGCATCATAAACCTTACATGCCTCCAGCCATCTGAAAAAGAACTGAGTTTGGATTCACCCCCCCTTGGATAATATGTAATTGGAATCTCAGCAATTTTAACATTTTTTCTTGCTGCTTCAATTACCATTTCAGATGCAAACTCCATTCCAGGGCTTTTAAGCCCTAATATGTTTATTGTTTCTTTTTTTATGGCTCTCATTCCACAGTGAGCATCTGATATACCAGCTTTAAAGAGGAAATTTAACATCCTTGTTAAAAATGGATTACCGATATACCTATGTAGTGGAGGCATGGCACCTTTTTTTATATCTCCTTTAAGTCTGGATCCCATTACAAAATCTGCTTCCCCCTTTAAAATAGGTTGAATGAATTCATATGTCATTTCAAATGGATATGTACCGTCTGCATCTCCCATTACTATTATATCTCCCTTTGCTTCGCTGAAGCCCTTTAAATAAGCATTACCATATCCTCTTTCTTCTCCAAATACCACCCTTGCTCCTGCTTCCCGCGCTTCCTGGGCAGTATTATCTGTTGAAGCATTGTCTACCACAACTATCTCTACTTCAAGTCCATTTTCCTCTAGTTTTTCCACTGGAACCGATTTAACAGTTCTACCTACAATTCCTTCTTCATTTAAAGCAGGGATAACAATTGAAATCATCATAAAAATCACACTTTAATATTTATTTTATAAATTTTTAATCATAACACTCAAAAAATATATTAATATTGCATATATCTTTAGATATGTACAATTCATTAATATAATTGAATAATACTTATTCATAATTATCTAATAATTCTCTTTAACTTTTATCCTGTAATTTCATTTTTTTTGAATCATACATTCTTGTTTGTTTTTATAAATCTAAGCCTTATGGAATATAACTTCTTTGGTGTCTTTTTTAATTTTCTTATTTATCTGTATCTACTCCATAGAATTCTAGAAGTTCTCTTATGAATTTAACACAACTTTCAGGCTGTTCTTAATTTTTTTCTTCATTATAAAAATCTAAATGAGGTTCAATATACTTTGACATTTTAATACATCTTAAGTTTTCTAAATGTTAAGCATTTTGATGTACATTTATTATACCTAATCTTTAGGATTGTTTAATTAAAAATTTTATCAGTTAATATCATTATTATTATATTAGGAATTTATATAACCTTAAATCGTAAAATAGGATAATTAAAGTGTTTTTTATTAATAAAGACAATAATGTATCTGCTTTTAAATTTAAAAAATGTTTTTACGTTATTTTTAATTTCAATGCTTTTTATCCATTTTTTGCTGAAAAATGTATTTTTTTTTTGTATGGATAAAATTAATATATAACAATTTACTAAATAGGGGACTGTAGGGTTAACGGGTGTTGAAAAATTTTCAATTTTTCACAGTGAAAAATCCCTGATTTTCACATGCTGGAGTCAATATTTCATATTCGTTAATTATTGTTTTCAGTAGACATATCAAGTCAAAAATATTTCAACAAATCTGCTCAACCCCAATAACTTTACAACCCCGTAAATATTAGTTATATATTT
>DAVZ01000059.1 GCA_002505765.1 Methanobacterium sp. UBA176
AAGAGAATGAAATTTACGAAAAGCTTGTTTTTTTGTCTTTTGATGATCTTTTGAGTCCAGATGTGGAAATAGATAGGGATAAAGATAAATATTCTTTGTTAGAGGAACTTGCATTAGGAAGTCTTAGTAAATTTCCATTAAGCATTCCCTTAGCACCTTTAATCAGTATTAAACATTTTCTAGTGATTTATAGTTTTATTGCAGGCATCTATCATGTTACTTTAGGAAGAAAATTGAATCTAGATGATAGAAAAAACATTTTTCATGGTCCCATGGCCACACGAATTCTTTTAATGCTAGAAAATTTCGATTCAAACCAAAAAACACCCCAACCCACAGCTGAATTCTTTAAAAAACTTGGGAAGGTTAAATGGCAGGATAAAAAAGCAAAAAAATTATTTAATGGCGTTCGTGAGATTTTTTTCATGTTAGTATTTAATAAATGGAAAGGTGCTGATGGCAAGGCAATAACGTTTAGAGCAACTGAAAAGGCTTTTATTTTGCTTTTGTCTGGTTGCAGCGCAGTATTAGAAGGAAGAAACAAGATTAATGCTTTTGATGTTATTAGGGCGAATAAAACTTATTTGAAACTTTTAAATACTGATATTAGTAAGTTGATGTGATTTGTATGAATTTGAGGAAAGTTATTGCAGGAATTATTGGATTTTTAACTTTTATTGGAATAATTGTTTTGATTGGGATTGTTGTTCAAAATTACTGGCCCGGGTTTTCGCCAAGCGAGCATCCAATTGAAAGATTGTTTATCCTGTTTGTTAGTGGAGTAATAGCTTTAACAGTTTATAACCTGATAAAAGGAGATGAACCAGAAGTTAAGGAGAAACAGGGAATTACAGGTAAAGAGATTTCTAAGAGGCTTGCTGAGATGAGAAATAAGGGAAATTAACCCTGATTTATAAACTGGAATTGCATAGCTTTTTTGATTCATTTGCCAGCAATCCTAAGTGGAGGGGGATATAATAACTGGAATGAGAATGGTTACCACTGCTAAAAAAAGTAGTTAAAAAAGCTGTAAATACAGCTAAGAAAGCTGTTACCACAGTAAAAAAGACAGCTAAAAAAGTGGTTAATAAAGCTAAAAAAGCTGCCAAGAAAGCTGTTACCACAGTAAAAAAGACAGCTAAAAAAGTGGTCACCAAAGTTAAAACAGCTGCCAAGAAAGCAGTTAACACTGCTAAGAAAGTAGCTACAAAAGTTAAAACAGCTACCAACAAAGCTGTTAACACTGTTAAAAAAGCAGCATCTTCAGCTGTAAACTGGGTTAAAAGTAAGATTCGATGGCCATGGTAGTGAGGTGGTTTAATATGGGATTATTTAGTGCAGAACCGACTGATGAAGTTGCAGAAAAAGTATTAGAAGAATTTAGTGATATTGGAGGGTTAAAAGAAGTTGTGGATGGGATATTAGTGTTGCAGCAATCAAAGATTTATAAGGAGTTTGTTTTTGGCAGAGGTAATGATCCTCGTTTGACTTCAAGAGATTTTGATGAGTTATCTGAATTGATTAAGTTAGCTTCTGAGAATATGAGTAAATTTCCTTTAAGCATACCTTTCGCACCTTTAATAACGGCCAAATTTGTGATGGTGACCTATACAGTAGTTTATGATTTGTACAGTATTAATCTGGGTAGGGATTTTACTTCAGATGAGTTGCACAATATTTTTTATGGTCCCATGGCCACACGGATAGTGTTATTATTGGAAAATTTCGATTCACACCAAAAAACACCCCAACCCACAGTTGAATTCTTTAAAAAACTTGGGAAGGTTAAATGGCAGGATAAAAAAGCTAAAAAACTCCATAATAATATTTCCAATCTCTTTTTTACTTTAGCTTTCAATAAGTGGGGTGGAAGAAATGTTGGCTGGAATTTTCCCGCCACGGAAAAGGCTTTTATTTTGCTTTTGTCTGGTTGCAGTGCAGTTTTAGAAGGAAGAAACAAGATTAATGCTTTTGATGTTATTAGGGCGAATAAAACTTATTTGAAGTTGATTAATACTGATATTAGTAAGTTGATGTGATTGTTATGAATTGGAGGAAAGTTATTGCAGGAATTATTGGATTTTTAACTTTTATTGGAGTAATTGTTTTGATTGGGATTGTTGTTCAAAATATCTGGCCTGGTTATTCGTTCAGTGACCATCCTCTTGAAAGGCTTTCTCTGTTATTTATCTGTTTTATGATAGCTTCAATGGTTTATAACCTGATAAAAGGCGAAGAACCAGAAGTTAAGGAAAAACAGGGAATTACAAGTAAAGAGATTTCTAAAATGCTTGCTGAAAAGAGAGAAAAGAGTGAAAATAATGGGGAGATCAGAAAAAATAGTATTTAATGGCTTCTTCGAAAATATCCAGCGCAGTATCCAGCTGTTTTCCTGGTATTGTAAATGGGGGTATAATCCTAAGTAAAGACAGGTATCTCCATTGTCATCCCCTATAGTCACGATGCCTCATTTAAACGGTTCATTTTGTACTTAAGCTTTGTAATCAGGTAGTGGATTCTTTTTTATCTTCTCTAAAATCCACAGCTTTTAGCAATCCTCACCCCGGCTTGATAAAAATTAATATAATTTTTTCAGTCTTCAAATCCATATATCCTCCAGTTAAATGTTAAAAAACAATCGTTGTTTGATTAATCAATTTCTGTCTGTAAGAAAACCTGATTATAATGCAATTTCAATTACACCATCAAAAACCAGAACTGCGTCTCCTTCCATAAAAGCTCCAATAGCCCAATCTTTTTCATATACTTTAATCTGGAGATCTCCACCAGGAAGATGCACTAAAACATTATTATTCAGTTTTCCAAGCTTAAATCCAGCCAGAACACATGAAGTAGCCCCGGTACCGCAGGCATAAGTGTAGCCAGCCCCTCTTTCCCATGTAATTATGTCAATTTCCCCTTTGCTTATTATTTTAACGAAATGAACGTTGGTTTTTTGAGGGAAAGCTTCATGGTTTTCGATTGCTGGTCCGATCTTATTTAAAGGTACTTTATCAAGATCATCAACAAATATCACTGCGTGGGGGTTTCCGATGCTTACAGCAGTTAATCTATAGGGATTACCTTCGACAATTAATTCTTCATCTAAAAATTCTTCATTTTCACTTATTATAGGAACTTTTGCTGCTTTAAAAGTTGCTAAGCCCATATCCACTTTAGAAGATGCTACTTCACCATTTTTAATGTTCATATCAACTATTTTCATGCCACCAAGTGTTTCTACGTTGATTTTATCCTTTTTAAGGATTCCTCTATCATAAACGTATTTTGCAAAACATCTTATTCCATTTCCACACATCTCTGCTTCAGAACCGTCTGAATTGAAGATTCTAAATCTTATATCCTCTGATGTAGAATGGCAAACAAATATTACCCCATCTGCTCCAATTGAAAAACCGCGCCTGCATAGCTCTGCTGAGACTTCATTTTTCCTTTCTTCGGGAATTACTTCTCCCCCTGTTTCGTCGATTACAATGTAATCGTTTCCAAGTCCGTGCATCTTTGAAAAATTAACTTCTTTTAAAGTCATCATTTATCCTCTTATCTATTTTAGCAGTCTTACAGGCACATTTTGATTGGTTAGCACATCAGCGAAAGTTTCTCTTTCCCTTACCACTTCACTTTCGCCATTATTTACAAGAACTTCCATGGCTTTAGGACGTGAATTGTACTGGGAAGACATGGAAAAAGCGTAAGCTCCAGCATTAAAGATTGCCAATAGATCTCCTTCTTTAATTTCAGGCATAGGCCTATCTCTTGCGAATAGGTCACCGGATTCGCATATATTTCCTGCGATATCGATGGTCTGGGTATTTTCTGCATCTGGTTTATTTGCAACCACAATATGGTGATATGAACCGTACATTGAAGGTCTTAGCAGTGTATTAAAGCCTGCATCGATCCCTGCAAACTTCCTGTAACTTTGTTTTATGGTATTAACTTTTGTAAGAAGAATTGAGGCATCTCCAACTATGTATCGTCCAGGTTCTATGCACATTGTTGGCTTTCCAAGATCGTATTCATTTAACTTGTTTTTATAAAGATCTGTTATCTCTTTAGCGAAGTTTTGTATATCTAATTTCTTTTCTTGGGGGGTATATGGTATTCCAAGGCCTCCTCCAAAGTCTATAAATTCCAGGTCAATGTTTCCTTCCTGATGAATTCTTCCTGCAACATCCATGAGGGTTTCAACTGCTAACATGAAGGGTTCCGGGTCCAGAATTCCTGATCCTATGTGGGTGTGAATTCCAGCAATGTTGTATCCCATGTCCACAGCCCTTTGATAAATTTCTACAGCTTCTTCTTCCATTATACCGAATTTAGAAAGCTCTCCACCAGTTATACAGTGTTCATGGTGGCCAGCACCGACTTTAGGGTTTATTCTAAATGATATTTTAATTTCATTTGGATCACATATTCTGGTAAGTCTATGAAGGGCTGAAAATGAATCCAGATTGATTATTACACCAGATTCTGCCGCGAATTTAAGTTCCTTGTCTGTAACATTATTCCCTGTATAAATTATTCCTTCAGGCTCAAAGCCAGCAAGAAGTGCTGTATATATTTCTCCAGGGGACACTGCATCAATACCGCTTCCTTCCTGTTCCAGAACGCGCATTACTGCCAGGTTTGTGTTAGCTTTACAGGCATAGAATATTTTAATATCTTTATAATGAGTGGAAAATGCGCTATAAACTCTTTTATAATTATTTCTTATTTTTTCTTCATCAATAACATATAGTGGAGTGCCATATCTCTTTGCAAGCTCCATTGCATCGGTGCCACCGATGCTTAGGTTTCCTTTTTCATTAGTTTCAATATCAAAATCCATCAAATTCCTCCAAAAATATATTATTATATTTTTGGGATTCAGGAAATTCTCAAAATTCTATGAATTTTGTAACGCAAAAATCAAAGATTTTTACAGTTTTTCAATTTCCTTCAACCTCCAAAATTTTCTATTTTGGGGTTTCAAAATTCCGAATGAATTAATAACCTCCAAAAAAGAAGTAAACATTAAATATTTCCAGGTTATCATATAAATTATTTTATTTTTTTTAACAAAAATAATTGGCTATTGACACTTTTAAATAGAAAGAGAAAATGTGCTTTCTAAAACACATTTAAGAAATGCTCTGTAAAATACTCTCTAAAACGCATGTTACAGTATCTATTTGTCCCACGTCAATAACAAACGGTGGTAGGAACCTCAAAACAGTATCTGCGGTGCAGTTAATTAAAATCCCCTGTTCTCGAGCTTTAGCTGCTATTTCAGCGCAGTTCATACCCAGTTCCATTCCAAGCATCATTCCATAACCACGAACTTCTTCAATCACTCCATAAAGCTTTGCCTGCTCTTCAAGCTTATATTTCAAATATCCACCATTTTCTTTAACTTTTATAAGCATATTTTCGTCAATTATGGTGTTAACAGATGCTATTGCAGCAGCACAAGCCAGTGGATTACCTCCAAAAGTTGCAGCATGATTTCCAGGTTCAAAAGCACCACCAACTTCTTCGCCTGCAAGAACGGCACCTATTGGAAATCCTCCTCCGAGAGCTTTAGCCACAGTGGTAATGTCTGGAGTTACATCAAATAGTTGTGAGGCGAACATTTCACCGGTCCGTCCAAATCCAGTTTGTACTTCGTCAAATATTAAAAGAACATCATTTTCTGCACATAATTTCTTCAATTCTGCGAGATACCCTTCTGGAGGTACTATAACACCTCCTTCTCCTTGAATAGGCTCCACAAACACTGCTGCTGTGTTATCGGTTATGCTGTCTGCTACTGACTGGATATCTCCGTAATTTACGTGTTTGAATCCCTCTGGAAGCGGTTCAAATCCTTTTTTATATTTATGCTGACCTGTAGCAGTTATCATGGCCAGAGTTCGACCATGAAACGAGTTTTCCATGGCGATAATCTCGCCTTTTCCTGTAAATTTTCGAGCAAGCTTCACCGCACCTTCATTAGCTTCTGCACCGCTATTGCAGAAGAATGATTTTTCATGAACTGAAATTTCTGCCAGTAATTTTGCTAGTTCTACCTGTGGTTCTGTGTAATATAAATTTGATGTATGTATTAGCTTTTTTGCCTGATTGCATATTGCTTCAACAACCTTTGGGTGGCAGTGTCCTACATTATTTACTGCAATCCCTGCAAAGCAGTCGATGTAGGTTTTACCTTCAAAATCTCTAACTAAAGCTCCTTTTCCTTCTTTTAAAGCTAATGGATACCGTCCATAGGTTTGCATCACGAATTTTTTATCTAAATTAATTATTTCTTCAGTATTCATTTTAGTCACCTTAATAAACAGTACAAATTGAAATCCAATATATTTTCAATGCTATATTAAAATTATTATGAATAATTTGTAGCAAACTCTATTAAAATGATATGAAAACAGGGAGTTTAAATGATGGGAAAAACTTAATTTATGTTATGTAATGATTAGAATACAAATCTGAATATTATTTTAATTTGTTAATGGTGAAAATATGAAAAAAGCGATAATTGAAACAGATAAAGGAAATATAGAACTTGTATTATTCGATAAAGAGGCTCCAAATACAGTTGCTAATTTTGAAAAGCTTGCAAAAGAAGGATTTTACAATGGCTTAACTTTTCACAGAGTAATTCCAAACTTTGTGATTCAGGGTGGATGTCCCAGGGGTGACGGAACAGGCGGACCTGGCTATACCATAAAATGTGAAATTAATCCACACAAACACGGCACAGGAGCACTTTCAATGGCCCATGCGGGTAAAAACACAGGTGGAAGCCAGTTTTTCATAACCCACTCCCCGCAACCCCACCTTGATGGCGTACACACTGTTTTCGGCAAGGTTGTAAAGGGAATGGACGTAGTAAATAGGATTCAGCCAAATGATGTCATGAATAAGGTTATAGTTTCTGATGAATAATCTTTTTTCATTTCTTTTACATTTGACGGAATAAGTCAGGAACTGCTATTTAGATGAGGTATTTCGAATAAAAAAGGCCAGTATGGGGGATTAAAGATTAATAAACATTTATTTTTAGGTATAATCGTATCTATTTTAATTTTTACATCAGGATGTATGGTGGAAATCAGACTTACAGTTCAAATGGTGTAACCTTTGATTATCCTGAAGGATGGTACAAAACTCCAGGTCAGGGCAACGTCAATGTTTTTGGCATGCTTATTCCTGTTATAGTAATAGCCGGAGACCATGCGGATGAAGAGACTGGAGTAATAGTCCTATTAGCTAGTAATACTACTTCTGGAGAGATATCAAGTGAAATAATTAAAGCTGCAATTCAAAAATTTGGAGTACTAATGTTTGAGGACAATATCACTGTTAATAATGCACCAGCATATGAATTTGTGTACAACACGACTCTTCCAGATGGAACTGTTAAAAAAGAAAGATTAATTCTTTTTAAAACAATCACACTCAATATATTTTAATATTTACAGCATTACCTGATGACTTCGATGATCAACAGGCAAACTTCAAAATGATTCAAAATAGCTTCAAAGTACAATAAGAGCTTAGATGACTTATTTTATTTATTTTTCGTCATAAAGTAGCTTTTTAAGGGCAACTGCATAAAGTTCAGAGATTTTTTCAGCTATTTCAAGATGATAATCATTATAATCCTCTAAAGGATCGGCAAGCACTATTTGACCGATTATTTCTCCTTCATACTTAACTGGAACAGAAAGAAATTGGTCTACAGGTTCATGGCCAGGAGGCATGCCGTGAGCTGCTGGATGAGAGTTTATATCCTTAATATAAAATGATTTTCCAGTATCCAGGGAATAACCAAGAAGACCACCATAGGATCCATCATCTAAAACCTTAAATCGAGCTTCTCCAATTTGAGCGTACATATCGCAGGTGTTTGTAAGATGTGAAAAGGATATTCCAACACTATCCTTATTTTCAGGGTCTACATAGGCAACATAGCAGTATTTACTTTCTGTTAATCTGATTGATTCTTCAAATACAAGATCAGAGATTTCTTTAAGCGAAGAATCTTTAATCATTTCCATGATTTTTTTTCCTGTTTTATTCAATTCAGCAGCATGGTTATCGTGAACTAAACCTTTTCCCTTCATTTTGTCTCCTGCTGTATCATTTCTGTTCAATTATAATATTATAAATTCAGTTTTAAATAAATTTCATCATTTTGATCTATTTTCCTAATAATTTTCCCTGCAATGTATTCAAGGGGAACTTCAAAACCTTTATCGTCCTGAACATACCTGCATCCATCCATATGAAATGTATTTGAGACCTTCAAAATGTTAAATGGTATGTAACCAGCTAACTTTGCTTTTGAAAACCAATAAATCGAAATTGGACAGATTTGGGGCCATAAAACCAGATCACCTACTTTGACGGATTCTGGATTTTCTTTAACCAGTAGAAGATCATTCTTTTTTGCAAAGGGTTTTATGTCTTCTTTTAATTTTAATATAAAGGTTTTTTTATATTTTAGATTTCTTTCATGTTTTTTTATTAGTTTAGATAGATATCTGGAAGTTATTGCCTCCAGGCTATTCTTTGAATCTTTATTTAAAACCTGATATTGATTAATACCTATTTCAAAGGCAGATGTAAGTCTTATCCATGCATCAATGTTTTTACATGAGGCTTTTTTGCTTGTTGTACGCATTGGACATTTCCAGCAATATTCATCCTCTAAAATATCCTGAATTTTTTTATAATAATCCTCTGATATTTTGCTGAATTCTTCTAAGGTTTTTGAAAGTTTTCCCATAAAGACTCCTTCAGGACGTGATTTTACAAATTTATAACACCTTCTTTCTATGTGAATTTGTTCAAATAGATACCAATTGAAGTTTTTAGATTTACATGTATTTTATTTGATCCATTAAAAGTACATTAAGAACAATTATTAAATCAAAAGACAAAATAAGACATTAATAATATTGAAACATTATAATCAAGTTTTATCAAATGTGGTGGAATGAAAGAACAGGTTAAATTACAGATCGGTGGTAGATTAGAAAACCTATCCATGGTTTCTAACTTCATCGATAATTCAATGACAAAATTCGGTTTAGGGGATTATGAGATATTTCAAATCCAAACTGCTGTAGATGAAGCTGTTAAAAACATAATTAAACACGGATATTTGGATAGAAGTAGAATTCAGATAAAATTTGAAAAAATGGATAACGAAATCCAGATAATTATTGAATATGGAGGGAAATCTTTCAATCCCACCAGTATGGAGGAACTTGAGTTAAATTCTGAACTTATAAAAGATAAATCTGACTCAATAAGTACTTATTTCGTTAAAAAAAATATGAACAGAATTGAGCATGAATTTAAGGATGATTTAAATATTTTAACCCTTATAAAACGCTTATAATTCATTTTTTAGGTTTCAATTCATCCATAAGCCCTGATTTACGTGCATAATGGAATAGATAGAGCTGGGTATAGCCGGCGTACTCACCAAATTTTTCTATGCCAAATGTTCTCATTTCAGGATTGGTAATTTTTTTAGATTCAAAATAAAGCCTTGAAACAATTCTACTTATCCATATATCCACTGGAAATGCCTTTCCAAAACTATACCCATAGAGTAAAATACAATCAGCCACTTTAGGTCCCACACCCGGAAACTTTAAAACAGTTTCAAAGGCTGATTCATAGTCCATCTTGCCAATATCACTTAAATCTATTTCATTTTGAACCATATTCGATGTTTTAATTATGTATTTTGACCTGTAGCCAACCCGGCAGCTTCTAAGATCTTTCCATGATGCCCGTGTTTTAAGAAGCTCTGGAGAGCATCCTGCCTCATCAAATTCGCTTTCAGGCGCTTCAGCAAGAACTTCTGGGCCAGGAAAAGAATAGAACCTTCCCTCTGGAAAATCAAATTCCTCTCCCCATTTCTCTTTTATTAGCCTGATAGCTTTATTCCACTGTTTTATTGAGTTATGGGCAGAAGTTATGGAACATATTACTGATTCAAATACGTTATGTGCTTTAAACAGTCTTAATCCTTTACAGAATTCAATTGTAGTTTCAAGTTTAGGGTCACTCCTTAGAAAATCGTATAATTTAGGAAGATCATCATTTAAGCCGAAAATATCCATTATTCTGGATTTTATAAGTTCATCTTCTATTTCATATGGAGATTCAGCTACAATACTAACTGGATTATCTGTATTTGGTTTATGGGCAATTTTTATTAGACAGGGCTTGTTTTTTACAAGGATTAATTCCTGAAAGTATTTGCCTTTCTTTTCCCATGCCGGCTGGGAAGTTTGACCGCTTTCTATGGTTATCTGGAGGTTAAAAGGGCCCTTGAATTCTGAAAATTCTATTTTAATTTTTGTCTTCATACATGACATTTGATCTTTGAAGATAAAAAAATTAATAATTTTTGCATATAAATAATTCTAAAATGACAGGATTCACACATATATTAGGCTTAAATAGAAAATTTACTCTATAGAAAGAATTTAATGGAAATATTTCAATTATAAGAATTCATTTAATATAATGATAGAAAAATAAAGCCAAGGCTAATATAGCCTTGAACTTATAATAAACCAATATAAATCTTATTTTAAAAGATCTATATATTGAGCTCCTCTATCATTCAAAGAATATTTTTTATTCCTTTTAATTTCTACATCAATCAAGTCCATGTTTTCCAATTCATGTAAGTACTGGTTAATGGTGGTTTCAGAGAACTTTCTTCTACCGTGCTTTGTCCGGGGTGTTTGACGGCTCAAATTATCCTGGATATATTTAAAGCTTACATCTCCCCTTTTACTTAAAATCTCAAGTATCTTTCTTTTTGTAGATACAAATCCATGAGAAGTACTTACAGGAACAAGAATCATCTTGTTATCTTCTACAACGTAGAATGGAGTTTCCTTACTAAACTGTGTTAAGTAATACGTCAGGTAGATATCCAGTTCAGTTTCGCCAGCAATAAAAATTGGATCTTTGGCTTTATCGAAGATTTCCTTTATCTTTTTTAAAGTTTCATGAAAATTTCCTTCAAGACGGCGGACTTGATAGTTTCCTTTCTCCTTTTTAATATCAATATCTTCTCCTCTTGTCAATATTGTAGTTTCTCGGGGTTCAATTCCAATATCTTCAAGAAGATTTTGAATATCTTCTGGATTTTTTATTGTTGTTATTAAACTCTGCACATGACAGCCCCCTAATTTAATATTATTATATAACTACTTAATAATAAGTTTTTAGTTTTTATTACATTTAATGGTTTTAAATGAAAAAAATAATATCACTATATAAATCCTTAAAAAGCTTAGAAAATAAAGAATTTGAATTAAAGGTAAATTAATATTATTAATGTGATTTTTTTTTTAAAATTAAGATTAATTTAGGTTTAATTTATATTTTCATAACTTTGTATACCTTAAAAATCTTATAAATATTTTTTAAATATTCTGTTAGGTCAGTATTTAATAATAAATTTTTTTATTCACTTTTATAGATTAATTATCTGATTAAATATTATAATAATTGCTCTAAATTCTTAATTAACTAAATAGATATTATATATGGATTTCTTGATTTTTAGTAATTTTTGGCTATAAAAAACTTTAAGAAACCAAATTCCTCCATAAGTAATTAATAACCTTAATAACAGCTAAAAGAAATTTAAATTATTTTTTAACATTAATTTATTCATACAAATTTTTTTTAATGATTCTAAGGTTAATATCTTTGAATCATATAGCGTTAATCTTCCTCATGGGTGTTTTAATTTTCTAAAACTGATCTCTAAAAACTCGCCTTCTTTAAACTGCAATTCTAAAGAATATCAAAGACTAAAACATCCTTATATCACGTTTAACATTGATTTATATCCTTTATGATACCAGTTATGTTTCTGCTTTTATTAAATCACCTATATCAAGTATTTAGCTTGGAAATAGGATTTATCCTTTGCTTATTGCATCTCAAGGCAGATTGGTGGGATTAATATATTTAGAAAGAGTTCAATAGCCCAATTAGATTAATCCAAGCTTTTTTAGAAAATAATTATTCAGGGCTTAATCAGTAAAGTATCAAAGTTCCCTTTACAATGAAGAAAATACCAAGGATCAACATGACCATAGATAGGAGATAATCACCGTATCTAACCAACCATCTGTTTAAGGAAGCTAAAGTTCCTCCAGAAACTCTGAACCCTATTAAATAAGCTAAAAAAGGAATTTCAATCATGATTAAGGCAACAATGCCGAAAACGATAACTGTACCAACTGCAGTCCAGAATGTAGGGATTACAAGACCTATGATACTTCCAGCACTGAAAATAAGTAGGGATGTGGTAAAGCTGGCAAGAAGAGTTATAATTCCTAAATAGAGGAACTTGATAAAGATTGAAAATTTATTATCCTCCTCAAGGGACATTATGAAACTGAAAAATCCCCCTTCACGTGCTTCCTCATTTACAAATAGAATTTTAAAAGCTATAAGAATGAGGATTCCACCTAAAAACACTTCAATTATGGCGCCGGTACTAACTGGCCCTAAAATTGTTGTGGATAGATTACTGCCCATGAACATGCCTGCAATGATGAGCAATATTAAAAAAAGAACTGCACCTAAAAAATAGGATAAAAGTGGAAAACGCAGATTTCCCATTGGCTGAAAGATATTCACCATGGTTGTAAAAAGAAGGGGACTAACTGCTGCGCCTATGGCATAGGGTAAAATGCTTACAATAAGTGAAGTAAATTCAGACATGGTATCTATGTTAATTTATGTCAATAATTAATAATAAATTGGTAGGTTTTATTACCAAAAAAAATTAAAACCTGGTATAGATTCAGATGATTTTTCTAACGATATAGATTTGTTTGTAATTGAATGAGTTAATGAGATCCATGATCCTTCAAAATCAGATGTCCATCGGTTTTACAAACTGTTTTTTATCAAATATTTATGGCATTCTTGATTTGGGAGTGTCTGAAACAATCCACAATATGGTCGTTAACCATACCAACAGCCTGCATGAAGGCATAACAAATACCAGGTCCCACAAATTTGAAACCCCTCTTTTTTAAATCCTTACTCATCTTTTTAGATTCTTCTGTAAATGAAGGAATCTCTTCAATTGTTTTGCACTTATTTTGAAATGGTTTCCCACCTACAAACTGCCAGATGTAGAAGTCGAATGATTTAAATTCTTTTTGAATTTCTAAAACGGCCTTTGCATTAGCTATTGTAGCCATAATTTTTTGACGGTTCCTAATTATGCCTTCGTTATTCATCAATTCTTCAATTTTCTTTTCATCATATTTGGCGATTTTAGCGGGATCGAAATTATCAAATGCGTCGCGGTAATTGTCCCGTTTACTAAGTACTGTATTCCAGCTTAAACCCGCCTGAGCGCTTTCCAAAATAAAAAATTCAAAAAGAAGCCTATCGTCGTGAACAGGAACTCCCCATTCCTTATCATGGTATTCCATTATTAGCGGGTTATTTTTTGCCCATGGGCAGCGGATTTTCATGGTTATCTATTTTTGATTAAAGGTTTATTTATCTTCTGAAAAAACGCAGAGTTTAGAATTTTTACTGGCACTGGACTAACGATTTCACAAATTTTATATTATTAATAAGATACAAAACATTTTTTAAGGAGTTTAAATGATAGATGATGGAAAATTTAGGAGTAATTAGATTAATCAAATTTATAAAGTCTACTATAATCATTTAAACCATTCCCAACCTTCCAATTCCATTATAAATTACCAGTAACCCAATACCAACACAGAAAAGGCCAGTTACAATATTACCGTGGTTAGTTATCCACTCATTAACAGGTTCTGTGACTTTTTTTGCCTTACCAGGTAATGTAAGGAAGAATAATAACGGAACTTCTATTACAATCAGAGTTATAAGTGTTAAAGTAAAAATAGATAACGCATCAGGCACAAAACCAGCATCAGCAACTCCAATAACTCTTCCAGCGGCCAGAATGAATATAGCTGTACTGAAATTAGTTAAAAATGCAATAAAACCAAGGTTGAAATAATGCTTAAAACTTGAAAATACGCTAGCATCTTGGTTAATTTTTAGGTAATCAAACATTTTATTTTCTTTTTTACTAACAAAATTTCTAAAACCCAGTAAAATCAATACAGCCCCTAAAGTCACGTCAACAGCGGCCATGGTTGTTGGATTCCCTGCTCCTCCACTTGTTAGTTTGTGGCCGAGGAATATACCAATAAAAACAGTAATAAGAAGAACAACAATGGCTCCTAAGTAGAATGAGAATCCTGATAACTTCGGATTGTCTGATAGAGACATTGTAACCAGAAAAACAGATAAAACCACTGGACTAACCGCTGCAGCCCATGCAAGTGGTAAAATAGCTGTAATAAGACTTAATGCATCTGTCATTTTAAACCTCTTACTTATTAGTTTATTATAATTTAATTTAAATGATTTGCTTTTAAGAAAATCTATATTAATTGAAATATGGAACATGATATGCACATAGATAAAAAAAGCCCGACCATTCAAAAAGAATGGCCGGGCCGTATTTAGACTAAATTTAATAAAATACCTTATCTTAGGATGTAATTGTCAGTAATAATTAAATACAAAATAAACGTCGATATTTTTGCTATCACTATATAAAGCGACCTATCAGAAATCAGGAAATTTGATAAGTATCAAGTTTTTCACTTATGTGGCTATAAATTTCCTTAGTAACGCCAACATTCCTAATAAAATCGTTAGAATATCTTATATCTCCTCTTTTTGGGTTATCTTGCCTCATAACGTACATACAGATGGCAGTTATTATCATCAATGGGTCAATTTTTCTATCCTTCCCCCCACGATAGAGCTTCCTGAAATCAACTTTACATATTATCTCTCTGGCCCTGTCTTTTTGACCTCCACCAACAGGCAGTAAAACTTCATCTCCCTCCTCTCTTTTAGTTAAAACCAGAGTAGGGCTATGGCCGGTCATCATAAAATTACTGGCCACTATGCTCAGTTGAGCAAGTTTTTCCTGCAGACGAAAATCTTCCTGTGCTGTTTTTTCATGATAAGGCTTGTATTTTTCATATTTTTTTATTTTATTGGCCATTATCTCGATTTTTGTCCTTTCATCATAAAAAAAATGTTTTCGCTTTTTCAATTGAAGCCCTCTGCTGCTCTTTCTGTGTATCTTTTAGATCAACCATCTTTTTATAGATTGTTGAGAAGATGATAAAATAAATCAATACATTCATATATCAATCAAAATTTTGAAAACCTGAAATTAAAGTCTTGCAGAACCTCAAATGAATTTTAATTGCATAAATCATCTTTAATTAAATAATAATGAATCAAATATGTTAATAGCGAACTGGAATTCCCCTTTCTTTAAGGTATTGTTTCACTGCGCCAACAGGATACTCTTTATAGTGGAAAATACTTGCTGCAAGAGCTGCATCGGCATTTCCAACCGCGAAAGCAGCATAGATATGTTCCGGGTTTCCACCACCGCCTGATGCAATTACAGGAATGTTAACGGCATCAGTCACTGCTTTATTTAGATAATTATCGTATCCGTCTTTGGTTCCGTCTCGATCCATTGATGTGAGTAGAATCTCTCCAGCGCCCCGATCTTCACATTCTATGGCCCAGGCTATAGCATCAATTCCTGTAAATTCACGCCCACCATAGATACTGCAGTCATACCAGCAGTAACCCTTATCAGTTTCAACTATAAACTTGTCATTATTTTCTTTGGGGTTTTCAATGTATCGGCGTTTTGCATCTATTCCAATTACACAGGCCTGGGACCCTACAACTTTTGATGCCTCATTAATAAGGTCGGGGTTGTGGATAGCTGCTGTATTTGTGGAGCATTTATCAGCCCCGGCCTTAAGCATGTTAACATAGTCTTCAGGTTTCCTTATTCCACCCCCAACACAGATTGGAACAAATACATTTTCGGTTGTGGCTTTAATCACTTCGGTCATTGTTTCCCGACGTTCATGTGATGCAGTGATGTCTAGAAACACGATTTCGTCAGCACCTTCTTCGTAGTAACGTGTTGCAAGTTCTACAGGTTCTCCAGCGTATCTAATTTGCTTAAACTCAATTCCTTTTACTACTCGACCGTGGGGCACTTTTAGATCGCAATCAAGACAGGGGATGATTCTCTTTGCAAGCATTCGGTTTCTCCTTATTTTAGATATAGGTAAATTTTAATTTAATTTAAAGTTTGTGAGTAATTCGATTCCTGCTTATTTTTATACTATCATGTTATATTCAGTAATATAAGTGTTACCTCAGTGGAAAAATAGGAGAAGGAGATTATTAAATGGAAATTGGTGATATTTTAAAGGATGCTTTTATATTTCCAGCATCTAACTGGAAGCGTTTTTTATATTAGGAATAATTATTTTAGCTAATACTCTTTTAGCAACATCTAATGTTTATTTTGGAAATAATCCCCACACCTTTTCGATGATTTTACCTGCATACTTCTTCACGTTTCTATTAATGGGTTACACTTTAAGAACAATTAAAATTTCAATTAATGAAGAAAATGAACTTCCAGCTTTCAATAAATGGAAAAGGATGTTTATAGACGGCTTAAAAGTGTTCATTGTAGGTATATTGTACTACATTATCCCCACCATCTTCATCATGATTGGAATATTTCTCATGCTTGATTTTTCAACCGCTACCTTCAAGTTTCCAGTTTTAAACCCTGCCGCAATAATGGTCTTATCAATCGGTGCTCTATTATACATTTTATTCATGTTTTTATATGAAATTGGTATAGCTAATATGGCCTATCATAGAAAATTGGAAGCAGCGCTGAGTTTTAGAGAAATAATGGATATAATAAGAAAAATAGGCTGGAAGAAGTATCTAGCAGTATTCATAATTCTTCTAATAATTACTGGAATTTCAAATTTAATTGGCATTATTTCAGGTCGAATGTCCATATATTGGATTATAATTTTTGCAATCCTGATTTCACCCTATCTTGCATTAATTAGACATATAGCTATCGGGTTAATTTACAAAGAAGCTCTGTAACTTTATTTCCTTTTTTTAATCCCTTAGATTTTTAAATTAGTTAAGATATATAAGTTATTGAAAACAAGTTTGATTACCTTGAGGGAATTTCTTAGGGCTGTTAGATTAAAAAAATTTTAACGCCATAAACATGAATGTTTGAGGGCCTGTAGTCTAGTCAGGATATGACGTGGGACTTCGGATCCCAAGGTCGGGGGTTCAAATCCCTCCAGGTCCGTTTTGTTTTTTGATCAACCTTTTTTTAAAGGCCTGTTCAAATCCCTCCAGGTTCGTTTTGTTTTTTTCAAAAAAGCTGGAGAAACTTGTTTCCAAGCAGCAAAAATCTAAGCTCACGACTCTTCGAAAATTTTCAATTTTCGATACATAGAAAAATGCTTAGCATTTTTCTCCAGCTGCGATTCGTGCTCTGAAATCAAAGACATTGAAAATGCATACCATTTTCAATCTCCCCTAAAATCGCAGATTTTTGAAGTTTTCGAGAGTTTTTTGCAAGTTGTCGAAATCTCTGATTTCTCTTTTATATTCATTAATTACTTTTGCATTACCCTCCATAAAGATAATCAAAGAATTATTTTTTCAAAAAAATATCTGGAGGAGAATTATGCCAGAATCTGAAAATAAGCAATCCACAGAAACCATTTGGCCGGAAGAGGCATTAAAAATCATCGAAGAACACAAGGATAATTCAAATCTGGTCATTCTTGATGTAAGGCCAGAGGACGAATTTGAAGTGGAGCACATTCCTGGAGCCATAAATCTGGATTATGATGGGCACGAATTCAAGAAAAAAGTGGAAAAAATAGATAAAGGAAAAAGTTACATTATATACTGCAGAAGTGGGGTAAGAGGAGAGTATTTTATGGGTATAATGAAAGATCTTGGGTTTCCACATGTTTACAACATTTTAGGCGGATTTGTAGGTTGGAAACTGAGTAAATTGCCCCTCACTAAATAAAGTTTTTATTCTATTAGCAATAACTGGATACATGGCAAGTAAAATGGATCATTGGGAACGTATTGAAGCTAAAGACCGTAGGGAGTGGCGTAACTAGCTTCAAGAGAATCATCAATCATCTACAGGGGTTTGGCTCGTTTATTATAAAAAAGGCAGTGGTAAGGTAACAGTTTCCTATGATGAAGCAGTTGAAGAAGCATTAAGCTTTGGATGGATAGATAGCAAGGTTAATGCCCTTGATGAAAAGCGCTATATGCAGATTTTCACTCCAAGAAAGCCGGGAAGCATATGGTCAAAATTAAACAAAGAAAGGGTTAAGAAAATCATAGAAGAAGGTATAATAACACCTGCAGGACTTCAAAAAATTGAAGCAGCAAAGCAGGATGGGTCATGGAGTTTTTCAGACGATATTGAAAGGTTGATCATTCCTGAAGATTTAAAAGAAGCACTAAATTCAAATGAGATAGCTAAAAAGAATTTTGAATCATTTGGAGATTCAGATAAAAAAAAGAATACTTTACTGGATTAAAACCGCCAAGCGAAAAATTACAAGGAAAAATAGAATTGAAAAGACTGTTATGTTAGCAGCCGAGAATAAAACTCCTTATGGGTAAGTTAAAGCTCAATCCTACCATCATTAAGCTTTTCTTCAACTAACCAGTCTTCCTGAGCATCGATGGCTTCCTTAAAGTTACGCGGTAAAAGCGCCTTGTAAAGTGGATTATTAAACAACATGTTCACGTTCCCGTCAAGGATGTAAGTAGCGCAAAAATCGTCTTCTGCACGCATCCCACGACCATAAGCCTGAATAAGTGTCATAATGGTTTTATATGCGTACCATTTGGGATCCATATGCTTTCTTTTGTTAATCTGCTTATCTCCAAGATAAGGGAAGGGTATTTTATAAATAACCTGAAACTGGCACTTTTCGTAGGGTAAATCTACACCTTCACTCATTGATGGACTTACCAGAACCATAGGTTTGTTTGTATTTTCAAACTGCATTAATTTCATTTCTCTGTTTAGGGGAGTATGGCCCATAAGACGTGGGTTGTCCAAATGGCCCATTATATATTTCTGGCACTTATAATTGTGGGTGTGAATCAGTCCTTTTTCTCTTTTATGATGTTCTATGATTTTTTTAAGGATTGGAATAGTTTTAGGTGCCGTAAATTTTATAGAACGCTTGGACATGTTTCCCACAGGTTTTATATAAACAGGACGTCTTGATGGGGGAAAATTACTCCTTACTTTAATGGAATAAGCTTCATTATAATCAATTCCAAGCCATTTACAGAATAATCTATGGTCCAGGATTGTTGCACTCATAAGAAGGCATATATCTGCGTGTTTAAACAACATGTTCTTTGCATAGGAATTGACTTTCAAAGGCTTAAAAGAAACCCTTCCTTGAGCTGGATCCACAACCCAGTTTTCAGGATTATCTTCCAGGTTATTCAATAGTTCCCCTAATCTGAATCTGGTGCTTAATATTCTATCTGCCTTATTTTTAGGCAGATTTTTGGTGTTGATCTCTTTATAGGCATTGTAGAGGATTTCTATAAAAATAATCCATTCTTCAGGGTCTTCATAACTGAGCATCTGGGGCGGTATTGTTTTTTTAATGTCCTTTTCCAGCCTTTCGTTAAGTAAATTAACCTCCATTCGACTCATGAGCTTATTTTCGATGTTATGAGCTTCATCAAGTACCATGAAAGTTCTTTTTGAGAAATGCCGAACATAGTTAAGTTCAAGAAGCGCATAGTCATAATTCATCAGGGTTATTTCACTGTTTATGGCATCAGCTTTCTGTTCCCAGTAGTTGCATTTATCAAGTGATTTGAAGTAGTAGGGAAAACCTCCGCTATCCTCGAATGCAAAATGGGTTTGGTTAGTTTCCTTTTTTGATATTCCATGTTCACAGGAGAATTTACGTGATTGTGGTGTTGTCTGACATACTCCTGTATCGCAGCTTGCCTCTAAATTTGCAGATTTGCATGAGAAATTTCCCCTGCCTTTTACCAGATTATAGTAGAATTCACGGGCATACTGGGACTGGAGCTGTTTGGTCATTGTAAGGATATATGCAGGCTCGTAAATCCTTGCCAGGGTAGTTGCTATGGCTGATTTTCCAGTTCCGGTTCCTGCTTCAAGTACGATGTATTTAAATCCCTCATCTATTGCATTTTTAATTTTTGATATTATCTGGAGCTGTCCTTCCCTTGGCTCTTTAAAGGGAAAGTTTTCAATTACAGAAGATTCTATGTGAGGATTTTCTTCTTTAAGCTTTTTAATGAGTTTTTTAGATATTCCTGTAGCTCTTTTACCATTTTTTTTATCATTCCTTGAGCAGATACATCGTTGTTTTATCATGTTGCATTCACTGCAAAAAAGGCCATTATCCATAATCATTTATATTTTGATAATGCTATAAATAGATAAACCTGAAGAAAATTTTGTTAATTATATTGTTATCACCAATTCACTCGATTTTAAAGTATCAAAAACAAATATTAATCTTAATTGGGGTTAAATTCATGAAAAAAGGTAAATTTATTGGTATGGGTGTGGGTCCAGGAGATCCGGATCTTCTAACAGTTAAGGCAGTTAAGACGTTAAATAATATCGATGTTATATGCGCGCCTAAATCGGCGGAATCAAAGCCGAGTTTAGCGCTATCAATAATACAAAGCGTTTTAAACCAACGTATTAATGATTATATTACTTTAGAACCCCTTTTTCCAATGATTGAGGACAAAAATGAGCTTCAAGAGTACTGGAAAGAGGCATCTAAACTGATTATAGAAAAGCTGGATGCAGGAAAGGATGTGGCTTTTATAACCCTTGGAGATCCCACTT
Organism: Methanobacterium sp. UBA176; assembly: GCA_002505765.1. GTDB lineage: Archaea > Methanobacteriota > Methanobacteria > Methanobacteriales > Methanobacteriaceae > Methanobacterium_D. Next base: position 20,906 of record DAVZ01000059.1, read on the forward strand.
TATACAGCACATTTTCATATGTATTTAAGTTGATTTATGATTTAGACTATGAAACTGAAATAATACCAGGAATAACCTCCTTTACTGGCTGTTCTGCTGCTGCTAAGATTTCTCTGGCTGAAAAAGATGAAATAGTGGTTATCGTCCCTAAAGTAGATGGTAGGCTCCCTCAAATTCTTGAACATGGAGATACCTTTGTTATAATGAAAACATCAAGGCATACAGAGAAGTTAAAAGAAATTATTAATGGGGATGAAAGGAACAAGGAAATAATTTCTGTACAAAACTGTAGTATGAAGGATGAAAAAGTTAGAAACGGCTTTACAGAGGAAAAAAATTATCTTTCTACCACAATCATTAAATTTAACAAGTAGCGAATTGCTTAAAGTTTATTTATGGCAAAACAACAGTAGTTATCGCCCATGGCATAACATTTGGTTTCTTTTACTGTTTGTTCATCCTTGAAATGGGCAGAAAATAATGATTTTAGTATTCCAGCATCAAATGCGCAGGCAGGTGCTCCCAGTACAGGTAAACCACGGCATTCGTAACAATCGTAGACATTGATTATTAATGGATCAATGCTTTTTACCTCTATGCGACCTAAATGGTGAGTTTTCCAGAATTCAGCAATATTTTGGAGTAATTTATTTATATCATTATCCTTAACCCTTTCATATAGTGCATCTCCTACTTTAAGCCCTGCTTCATGAAGTATGGGATCAATATTAATTCCCTGGGCCATTAGAGCTACTCTTATAGTTTTAAACATTAAGCGGAAAAATTCGAATGGATCACCATCGCTGGAGATGTAACTGGCAACATAATATTCTATATCATCTTCAAGGCGTTTTTCATGAGATAATTCTCCTAAATATTCTGAATTAATGAAAAATATCTTTTTTCGAGCGTCTTCAGGATCAGGCTTTGAATCTATGATACCTTCATTAACCAGTTTCTTTAAATGTACGGATACTGTTGATTTTGCTTTTCCAGATTGTGCCACTATATGATCAAAGCTTAATTCATTTTTTCTGAGCATGGATAATATTTTAACTCTTACCGGGCTTTCAATAGCGTATACTCCTTTGGATGTGGCGAATAATTCTATTTGTTTGTCCTGTTTTGAGTATTTTTCACCTGATTTCATGGGTTCTGTCCCTCATTAAAGGATTTTAATTAAACTTTGTTCGTTTTTCTATTGATTAATTATGTTCACCGTAACTTATAAATACTATAGTTCGTATAAAACAAAACATTCGAGTATACCCGAACTGGAGTATTAAATAAACGAACAAAAGGTGATATAATGAGTGAAAAAATGGATATGTTCTGTTATCAGTGTTCTCAAACAGCCAGAGGAACCGGTTGTACCATAAAAGGAGTATGTGGAAAAGAACCTACGGTCGCAAGACTTCAAGACAACCTCCTATTTGCTATTAAAGGGATTTCAGCCTATCTTTACCATGCGAGAGAACTAGGATTTACAGACCCTGAAATAGACGCTTTCTTGGAAAGGGGATTCTATTCTACACTTACCAATGTAAATCAGGATGCAGGGGAATTTGTTAAACTGGCCCTTGAAGCTGGACAGATGAACATTAAAACCATGCAATTACTTAAAAAAGCACATATTGAAACTTATGGTGAACCAGAACCAACACCAGTAGAAACAGGAACTAAAAAAGGGCACGGAATCGTTGCAACAGGACACAGTCTTAAAGCACTCTATGAATTGCTTAAACAAACAGAAGGAACAGGAATCAACATTTACTCTCATTCAGAACTTCTACCAGCTCATGGATATCCTGAATTTAAAAAATTCGACCATTTTGTTGGACAGCTTGGAGGTCCATGGTTCGATCAAAGAACAACATTTGCCAGATACCCCGTAACAATATTAGGAACTTCAAATTGTGTTTTAATACCAACAGACACTTACAAAGATAGAATATTTACTTCTGGAGTAGCGCAGTTACCTGGAGTTCCACATATAGAAAATTTTGATTTTACTCCACTAATTGAAAAAGCAAAGTCATTACCTGAACTTGAGGATGAACCTGGGGAAAAAATATTTACTACAGGATTTGGCGCATCAACAATTCTTTCACTTGCACCAAAGATAAAAGAACTTGTAGAATCCGGAAAAATCAGAAGATTCTTTGTTGTTGGTGGATGCGACTCTCCATTACCCAAAGCCAGCTATTACAGGGAATTTGTGCAGAAACTACCAGAAGACACAGTAGTATTAACTCTTGCATGTGGTAAATACAGATTTAATGACTTGGTGCTTGGTGATATCGAAGGTGTCCCTCGTTTGATAGATTTAGGACAATGTAACGATGCCATTGTTGGAGTTGATATCGTTGCAGCTTTATCTGAACTATTCGGTCTTGAAATCAACGAACTTCCTCTGACATTCGTTTTAAGCTGGATGGAACAGAAAGCAGCCGCAATATTATGGAGTCTTCTCTCACTGGGAATAAAAGGCATCTACCTCGGCCCAATTGTTCCAGCATGGGTAAATAACGACATTTTAAATGTCCTTATTGAAAATTACAGTATAAAGGTAATTGGAGATCCAGAAGAGGATATTAAGAATATGCTGGGATGATTCTTAAAGTCAATTAAAGGGTTAGAAGGGTATTATTTATATCATTGATTTTTTTCTTTTTTTTATTTTTATTTTAATGTATAAATTATTCTTTTAAGCTATTAAAATGCAGAAAAACTTTAGTCTGATAAGGATTACTGGTATTAATAATAAAAAGAATCCTACCATTGCCGGATTTATATTCTTCCTTGCAGGATCAGTTATTTTAATGGGTATTATAACTGGAGTTTTTTTATCCAGAAATATAGTCATATACCACAGCCTAATAGCATGTTCAGCGACCTTGTAGCTACTAAACCACTCTAACAGTATTATAACGAATATTCTCCACTGCAACAGTTGTTTCCATTGTCATAGCTACTAAACCACCCTAACAGTATTATAACTCAGCCTTCTGCAAACATTCAAAACTTCAGCATGATGATATCTGGAGTTTTGCTTCTTATTGGTACTTATTTCTTGTTCAGGGCATATACAATCGGATGGCCTTAATTCTTGTTTTGTTTGCGGTGGGGAAATCTGATTTAGTCAGGGCATATAACAATCGGATGGCCTTAATTCTAATGGGATTATCGGAATTGGAGACCCTGGGTGTGGGAATTTTTCCTGGAGATATAATTCCTCTATACCCATTATTCGCATTTACCACATTTATCAGCGGAGGTTTATATGCCATTTGTCGTTTGGATTTAATTAAAATTAATTTCGCTACTTAAATACATGACAGTTTTGTGTATCAGTTTGTTTTTCTTATTCATGGCCAATATTTTCATTCCTTTAATTGGTGGTGGAGGAGATGGGTAGCATATCCTATTAAATATGAATTCTCGGCTTTGGTGGCTATTTAATGGTATCAGGCTTAAAGAATTAATATTTACTAATTTTTAAATCATTTTTTTAATTTAAGGGTTTTTACACTTGAAACGAATGTATAGTAAAACTTATATATAATTAGTTCGCATATCATAGTACATTCGTTAGTTAACGAACAATAAATGGGATGTAAGATATTATGAAAGCAGAAGCAAAAAAAATTGGAGAAGGTGTATACTGGGTAGGTGTCCTGGACTATGATATAAGGAAATATCATGGTTACACTTTGGATGGGACTACATACAATGCTTATTTGGTTTTTGGAGAAAAAACAGCCTTGATTGATAACACCTATCCTGGTTCAGCCTCACAGATGTGGGGAAGAATTGAAGATGCCTTTAAAAAGGAAGGTAAAGGAATTAAAATAGATGTAATAGTGCAGAATCATGTGGAAAAGGACCATAGTGGAGCACTATTGGAAATACATAAAAAATTCCCTGAAGCGCCAATATATTGCACAGAAATAGCTGTTAAGGGGCTAAAAAGACACTATGCAGGTCTTGAAGGAGGGAATTTCAGGACGGTGAAAACTGGAGAAACGGTTGATCTTGGTGGGAAGACACTGGCATTCCTTGAAGCATTTCTTTTGCACTGGCCAGATAGTATGTTCACCTTACTGGTAGAAGATGGTATTTTATTCCCGAATGACGCATTTGGACAACATTTATGCTTTGCACAGCGTTACGATCATGAAATACCAGAATATGTCCTTATGGAAGGCGCTCAGAAATTTTATGCTAATTTAGTAACCCCATTATCCAAATTAGTACTTAATAAATTCCAGGAGGTAACAGATTTAGGTCTTCTTGAAAAAATCAAAATGATTGCACCAGCACATGGTCAGATATGGACAGATCCAATGAAAATTATAGGTGCTTACTCTGATTGGGCAACTGGGAAGTGTGAAGACAAAATAACTATAATTTATGACACCATGCATGGTTCAACACAGAAAATGGCCCATGCACTTGCTGAAGGTGTAATAAGCGAAGGAATGGAGGCTAAACTATACTATTTACATGAAGATGAGCGCAGTGATATTGTAAAGGATATTTTAGACAGTAAAGCAATTGCTCTTGGGGCGCCTACGATTTATGATGAACCATTCCCAAGTGTTGGAGACCTTATATATTACTTGCGCGGACTTAAATTTAACCGAACTGGCAGAGAAAGACTTGCAGTGACTTTTGGTTCTATGGGAGGTCAAGGCGGAGCTCCAAAAACTCTGGCAGATGACTTAAAAACATGCGGATTTCAGGTTAAAGATCAATATGAAATTTACTATGTCCCTGATGAAGATGAACTTGAACAATGTTTTGAAGCAGGTAAAAAACTTGCAGAAGAAATTAAAACTCTTTAAATTTAATAAAATAATAGGAGAAACAGGACATGGATTTGATAAACGAACATAAAATAGGGATTTGTAAAGGGACAGATTTAGAAGAAGCTGTACAGGCAAATTTCAACGGTGAATGTCAGGAAGTAGGAATGTATCTGGCCATGGCCCGTCTGGCTCAAAGAGAGGGAATGCCGGAGGTTGCAGAAGTTTTAAAAACAATTGCCTGGGAAGAAGCAGAACATGCATCACATTTTGCTGAAATGAACGAAGTAATAAAACCCACATTAAAAGAAAACATTGAAATGATGCTTGAAGGAGAAACAATGGCCAATAAAGAAAAAAAGGCCAGTGCTAAAACTGCTAAAGAATGTGATATTGACCCAGCTCATGATTTCTTTGACGAAAGCTCAAGGGATGAAGCAAGACATGCCAGAATGCTAAAAGGGATTTTGGAGAGATATTTTTAAATAAAATCGTCGTACTATCCCTCCTTATCTCCTTCCCTTTTCTAATTAATTTTTTTCAACCTTTTTAGCTTCTCACAGGCGTCTTCAGCAGCCAGTATTATAGGATCTATCACCATGGAAACGGGAGGGGCATAGGAAAATTCCATAATAGATAATTCAGAGCAGGTTATATCTTTTGCAATTGCTAAAGACATGGTATCAATTCTTTCAGCTACCCTTTCTTCTGCTATAATCTGGCAGCCAATGATTTTTTCTTTAAGGTCACATATAATCTTTACATCAATTCTTTTTGCCCCAGGATAGTACCTGGCCTTGGTAAGTGCTCTACTTTTTCCAGATATTACATCAATCCCGTTTTGAAGCGCTGAAATGCTGGTTAAACCAACTGCACCAAACTCAAGATCACCTACCTTGGATACCATAGAGTTTAAAACTGGTTTAAATTTAGACTGAATGCCCACAATATTTTTAGCTGCAACCTTGGCCTGCCGTACAGCAGTACTTCCAAGTGGAGATTGAGTACTATGGCCTGTTATTGCATCATATACCTCTACACAGTCACCCACTGCATAAATATTTGGTACTGACGTCTGCATTTTTTCATTAACTCTAATTGCCCATCTTCCCAGCTTACATCCTGCCATTTCAGCCAGTTTTGTTTCAGGCCTTACACCTGTAGCCATTATTACCATATCTGCCTTTATCTCTTTATCATCAAACAGGACACCTTCCACATGTGTTTCTCCAATGATCTTTTCAATTGGATTTCCTAAAATAACATTCATTCCTTTTTTTTCGATATATTCTTGAATTATTGACGCCATATCGGGATCCAGAGATTTGGGGACAATTTGAGGAAGCATTTCTGTTATTGTTACATTTAAACCCATGTTTAGGAGTCCATAAGCGATTTCCAGTCCAATCAATCCTGCCCCTATAACAACTGCATCCTGACTTTTTTGGGCATATTCTTTGATTTTTATTCCGTCTTCAATGGTTCTTATCTTAAACACACCCTCAAGATCAGACCCTTCTACTGGAGGAATGAATGGAGCCCCACCAGTTGCTATTACAAGATAATCATAATTAAATTCTCTTTGAGGTTCGTTTTCGTGGTCAATTAGTCTGTAATGTATTTTATTTTCATTTTTAATCACTTCCAGTACTTCTGCTCGAGTTATAACCTTAATGTCTCTTTCCAGGTAATCTTCTGGCTGGTGCATTATTATATCGTCGAAACAATTCACTTCTCCACATAAAACGTAGGGAATGGCACATGGGGAATATGCAATATGCTTGTCCCTGGTTATCACTGTAATTTCTGCATTTTCATCATATTTTCTTATGTTTGAAGCAGTGGTGAGCCCTCCGGCTCCGCCTCCTATTATGACCACGTTCATCTATTTTTTTCTCCTTCTGGAATTTATCACTGATTTTGTAATCTATGTAATTTAATAAATATTTATGTAATCTGAAATTTTCGTAATTAGATCCACAGGTATATATATAGCTTTCAACAACTTCAATATATCGATATATTTGGATATATAGAAATAAGCTTTTAAAGGTGTATGTAATGGGAAATAAAGAATGTGAATATGTGGACAGATCAGTCAAAGATAACGGCTGCGGATGTGAAGATGCAGATAATAGTGGGAATGGTTGTGACTATAATGAATATCCGGATACATCACTTTTAGATAATCCAGATAAGCCTGAATTTATGGCATCTCCAAATTTTATTGAAGAATTTGAAAGATATGCTTATTCGTTGGGTATTAAAAGCATTGGATATACTTTAATGGCTCCAGAATTGATGATTAAGGATAAATTCATTCAGTATACTAATGCAATCGTGCTTACCAGGGAAATGGATGAAAAAATCATTGAAACATCTCCAGGTGCAGGAGCAAAGAGATTAAATGATCTGTTTTATAAAAAATTCGGTGAAATAACCTACAAAATATCAGATTACCTCCGCCAAAATGGCTTTGCAACTGAAGTGGCTCATCCCTTTGAAGGAGTGGTTAACTACTCTTTGCTTGCACAACATGCAAATTTAGGGTATATAGGAAAAAGCAACCTGCTAATAACTCCAGAACTTGGCCCCAGACTGAAAATTTCAGCGATATTTGTTAGTATCACGAATTTACCTGTAAAAGAGGATAATGAATATTCATGGATACCAGATTACTGTGATAAATGCAGTAAATGTATTAGGTCATGCCCTGAAAACGCATTCATAGAGAGAACATGTTCTGGAGGTAAAGAAACAGAATTCATACAAAGATTATGTATAGGATGCAGCCAGGGCTGTACTTATTGTATAAAAGGATGTCCATTTGATCAAAAGGGATATGACACAATCAAAAATAGATTTGACAAAATGAATGCCAGGTTAAAAGAAAAAAAAGAAACAAAAATGATGTTAACTGGGTGATTAGGTGAAGACATGTGAAATTAAAGATGAAGGGAAGCCCTGCAGTGACCAGATTAAAAAATTAAAGAAGACTTTGGATGAAATACCGGACTTTGAAGAATTAGAAAATAAATCAGAACGATTTAAAGCAATTTCTGATCCAACAAGACTTAAAATATTGTATTTACTTCAAGAGGGTGAGTTATGTGTTTGTGAGATACTTACAGCACTTGAAAAACCTCAATCAACTATATCTCATCATTTGAATGTCTTAAAAAATTCTGGATTTATAAAAGGACGAAAAGAAGGAGTCTGGATACATTATAAGCTTATTAATCCAAAAGTTGTTGATTTAATTGAGGATTTAGCAAAATAATTTAGAATTAAGTAATGGGAGGACTTACAATGGAAAAAGAGGAAATAGCAATTTCACCATGTACTGGAATGAGTCCTTATGGATTGGTTGCAAGAGCAGCATGTTCAGATACAGTTAATGAAACTGAATACACTATATCTATTTGTATAACTGCTACATCTGCAGATAAGGAAGGATTCAAGAATTTAATAAAGAAATATCCAATTATAGCTGTAAATGGATGTGAAAATGCATGTGTTGATAAAATACTCGGGCAGAAAGACGTTAAAACTGCTAAAACATTGAATATAATGAAATTGTTAAACGAAGAAGATTTGAAGCCTTCTGATGTTGCAAGACTAAGTGAAGAAGATGAAAAATGCGTTGTAGCGGTTAAAAAGAAAATTAAAGAGCTCTTGAAGTGATTTTATGAAATCCAAAAAAAAAGTTTTATTTATCTGTAAAAATAACTCTGGCAGGTCTCAAATGGCGGAAGGTCTTTTAAAACACGTGTATGGCTATAAATACGAAGTATACAGCGGTGGGATTGATCCTAAAGAGGTGAGTCCATTAACCTGGGAAGTTATGGCTGAAATTGGGATTGATATTTCTGATCAATCCTCAACTGACATTAAAGAATATGAGGGACTGGAATTTGATTATGTTATAACTCTCTGTGATGATGGAAACTGCCCGGTGTTTTTAAATGGTAGAAAATGCATTCACCATAAATTCAGGGATCCTAAAACTTACTCCAGTGGCAGCATGAAAAGAATAGATATTTTTAGAAGTATAAGGGATGAAATTAAGGAATGGATCGAAAAATCTTTTTTAAATGATTTTGTTGAAATATAATATGGAGTTAAAATATGCTAAAAGTTGCAGTAGTTACCGATGGCTCCTATGGTGATAGAACATACGATACAATAAAAGAAGATTTTGATGTTGAATTTATAGAGATTGAACCTCCAGCTTCCGCTTTTATAGACGAGATTGAAGTTCCAGAAGAAGTTATAGAGAAAATCCAAGGTATAGATATACTTATAACCTACACTCTTCATCCTGATCTTACATTAGACCTTGTAGAAATACTTCATGACAAAGTTGGATGGGTAATAGTGGCTGCATGGAGGGGTGAAGGTTTTAAAAATCAACTTGAAAGTCTTGGAAATGTGACATGCCCAGAAAATATGTGCGATCTTCGTGAAAATGGAAATCCTGTATTTGATGAATTTGTAGCCAAATTTGGAATGCCAATTGTTAAGATAAACTGTCAGGGGGATAAAATAGTAGATATAAAGGTTTTGAGGTCATCCCCCTGTGGGGCAACGCTTTTTGTGGCTGAAGAAATGATTGGACAAGAAATCGACGATTTACCAGTAAAAGCAGGTTTGAGAATACAGCATTACCCATGCAGAGCTGCGAAGATGAGATTATTTACCGATGATGAGTGTAAAAAGGAAATGGCGGCAAATTTTCATAAAGAAGCCTTTGAAAAAGCCCTTAAACGCGCAGCGTTGGGGCAGAAAAACCTAAGATTTCGACTGCATTGAAGGAAAGAAAAGACTAATTCATTGGTATATAATCTGATTAATTTTGGTTTTTAAGGAGATAAAATGGTTAAACTGAAAAAGAGCAAAGAATCAAAGATTATGGTTGGAATAAGGTGTCAGTGCCAGGACAGGGCAGTAGAACGACCAGGACATTTAATCAGGGAAACTTTCTGTAAAAAATGTGGTAAAGTCTTAAAAACTAATAGGGAAGTTGATATTTGTTTTGAATGCGAAAAATAGCCCATAAAATAAAAATAATTAAAATTAATTTTAATTTATTAATGGCACGATACTCAACCCTATTGTGGCTACAACGAGCAATAGTGAGATCAATGAAACAACATTTGTAATTTTTCTTGCATTATTATCTGAAATACCAATATTTAAAATCTTATTTAGGGTTGTTAGTAGTATTTTATCAAATGATTTCATTTTACTGCCCATTCGCTTTCTATAGTTCAAGATTATCGAATTTTTTCTATTTTTTGAGAATTTGGCGCCCAAAATTTCTTCTAAAATTAATCCTCCATCAAGAGGTTTTAGAGGAAGTAAATTAAATGTTCCAATTCCAAAGTTCAGAATGAATATCCAGGAGAACAGTTCACCTAAATAAAACATTATCCATGGTAATATGTTTCCATATTTACTGGAAACATCTTCCCTAACAATCAATTTGTTTTGTGTAGTTATTCCAATAAATGGAGCTGATAAGTTATTGGGATGGGTGGTGGTTTTAATTTTAAATGTTCCTTTATCAGTTTTGATAGTTAATACATCCCCTGGCTTTGATTTATTGAGCAAATTAGTGAATACTGTCCTATTTTTTATTTCCTGGCCATTAATGTTTGTGATGATCATTCCTTCTTTTAGAACGCTATCTGCAGGGGTATTAGGACTTACACTTACAATTTCCAGGCCATTTGAATCAAAAAATGGGTTAATGGCAAATGTAGATATCAGAAGAAATATTACAAATGCAATGACTGCAAGTACAATATTGAATATGGATCCAGCGGCATAGATCCTGAGTTTTGAAAGGCGACCCGCTTTCTTAACTTCTTTTGCATCGGGTTCTACAAATGCGCCAGGTATGACTGCCAGTAAAAGAACCCCGATTGACTTAATTTTGATATTTTCTGCCCTTGCAAGAATACCATGGGCAAATTCATGAACTACTATCACGGTGAAGAGTGCAATTAGTCCAGATATAAGGGGAGGATTTAATGGAGATCCTGGAATTCTAACCCCTGGAAGTGCAATTGCCACTCCTGCTTGTACAGGTGTAGTGGTTGTTGTCAACATTTTTGTTATTGTCGATTCCAGTGAATCCCCTAACAAAAAGAACATGAGTACCATAAAAAAAACAGCTACTGGTATTCCTATTGTCATGCTCACTTTCCAGAATCTGGGGCTCTTTTTAGCAATTGAATCAATAAAATCTCTCATTCTGGTAGTTCTTCTCATCAAAATAGGTCCATATATGTCAATTTTTAATTTATCCTTAAATAATAGGGCTGAAACCCAAATAACAATAAATGCAATAGCATAGAACCATAAAGCGTTCATGTAATCACCTTTGTATTAAATACTTTCTTAAATTAAACTTTCAGGGAATCATAGAGCATAACATCGCACTCTTCTCCCTTTTTTATACCCTCATTGTTCTCATCTATTAAAATATAAGAGTCAGATTCAACCATAGACCTTATAACTCCAGAACCTTTAATTTTTAGTGGGTGTATCATATCACCATCTGTTTTTGCCCTTATATACTCTGTTCTACCCAGTGTTGAAGGGATCTTTCTTGAGACAATTTTTTTAACAATCTGAGGTTCTCTATAAATATCCTGCATTTTAAGAATAAAATCACGCACAAAAACATCGAACTGGACCATTGAAGCTACAGGATAACCAGAAAGCATGAATATTGGCTTATTGTTAATTTTTCCAAATCCAAATGGCTTACCTGGCTTGATGGCTACTCCGTGAACCAGAACATGGCCTAGTTCACCAACTACATCAACGACAACATCTCCTTTACTGATCGCAGTGCCTCCTGTGGTAATTATTGCATCACATGACTTTAAAAATTCTTCAATCTGTTTGGAAACATTTTCAGCTTCGTCATTGCAGTGTGCAACATTAGGTATAGCAGCAGCGCTTTCTACAAGGGCTTTTAAGGTATAATAATTAGAATTAATAATTTTTGCTTCTTTTATTTCGGATATGGACATTACAAGCTCATTTCCAGTGGTTATAACTCCTATTATGGGTTTTTTAAATACCTTTATTTTATGGTGGCCAGATGAGGATATTATCCCAACATCCTGAGGTCTTAAAAGTTTTCCTGATTTTAAAATAAGAGCTCCCTTTTTAAAATCCTCAGCCTTTGGAGAAACGTTTTCAAAAGGTGTTAAAGAATATTCAACTTCTAAATCATTGCCATTTTCTATTGTATATTCTTCCATTACCACAGCATTTGCCCCTTCAGGTATTGGAGCTCCTGTAGCTATTTTTACGGATTCTCCAGATTTTAATGTAATATTAGACACCTCCCCTGCTCCTATCCTGTCAACAATCTTTAAATGAGAAGGATTTATCTGGGATGAGCCAAATGTGTCTTCCGCCCTTACAGCATAACCGTCCATAGCAGAATTATCGAATGCAGGAGAGTTTAAAAGCGATTCTACGTCTTCTGCAAGTACCCGATTATACCCATCTCCAATAGATACTTCTTCACGGCTTTTTATTACTTCTACATTATTTATGATATTTAGAACCTTTTCTAAGGGCATTAAACTTGATAAAAACATTTCGAGGTCTTCCAATTAAAATTTATAATCAGTATTTGACTGCATTCGTATATATGGTTTTTATTTAATATTAAACTTTTTCAAGTTCAATTCTCAAATTTGGTGGGTAATAAATTTCAAAATTTTCTATTAAAAAAATTCTTATTTTATATATTTTTAATCAAACAATTTTAACTGGATTTATAATGAAATTATAGTAGTATAACTCATTTTTTAGATGAAAAACGTTCAATAATAGATATTTGTAAAAAAAAGGATGGTTACTATAATCATATATGATTTGAAGAGAGGATATAGTGGTATAAAAGTTTCTATACTAGACTATTTTTGGAAATAATCTTTTATTAGAGCTAATTTAGTAAAAAATCAAATGGAAACCATTAATCTATAATTTAACATTTAAATAACCACTGAAGGTGTCTAAAATAGAAAAAAGAGAGCTATGAGGGCGTTTTTTGGAGAAAAAAATCAAAACATTTATATATTATGTTGATTTACTATACTTTTGTCCAAAGCGTCCTATGTAGGTGTATAATACGTTAGGACATGGAGGCGATACAATTAAGCGACGATCGGCATGTGCATTGCTATTAGTATTAACAATGGCAATGTGCATTATCCCTTCATTTGGAGGGGCACCAAACCAGGTTGCATCGTACAACAGTGCAAAAACTGGTTTAAATGAAGATATAAAACCTTTAGAAGTTAACGCAGCTTCTAAATACAAAAAATACAAGAAGTACAAGAAACACAGCAAATACAAAAAGTACAGCAAATACAAGTACAAGAAAGTAAAGGTAAGATACCGGTACAAAGGAAAATGGCGGACCAAGTGGGTTTATAAAAAAGTAAGTGCTGCTTACAATTACAGATCCACATCTTATCGCACAGGTAGTTCTGGATGGAAAAGCGATCCAAAATTAGACGCAATCATTAGATCTGGAGCTAAATATGGTTACAGAAGGGGTGTAAGTACTGCTGCTGGAATGATAAAGGCAGGAGCAGGAGATTGCTGGGCAATGAGTGAATTTTTAAACACTAAACTCAAAAGTGCAGGTTATAATTCAAGAATTATCCAATATGCAACAAGTTATTCAAGTCGACACAGATCAGTTCAGGTAAATCAAAACGGCAAATGGGTAACCGTTCCTTATAGAGCCTATGGCTATAATTATCTGTTTGTATAAAGAATTGCATGAACGGTTATCTATTCGAATGCAGTTGTATCTACAACTGCCAATTTTTATTTTTAATTTAAAACATTTCTTTTTCTTGTTATCTATAAATATATTAATAGTGAAATATTACCACACCGTTAGTTAGCCTGGGGATAAAAGTGTTTGAACTGGAATCAAAAAAGTACAGTATATTTATAAGCCATACTGGCAAAAATGAGGAGGAATATTCCACATTTTTAAATAAATTGGCATCAGCGCATGATTTTGAATTTGATAATCACAGCCTGCTTGAAGAAATTACAGAAGAATCTCTTGAAAAACAAATAACTCCAGTAGACATTGTTATTATATTATCAGGATTATATAACAAATATAAAAAGATCATTCAAAGGCAGATTGATGTTGCAATGAGACTAAATAAGCCCATTATCCTTATAAGGCCATTTGGAATGGAAAACGTTCCTCCAGAACTTGAAGAAATTGCAGATGACATTATTGGGTGGAACACCCCATGTATAGTTAATGCAATAGAAGAGAATTATCAGGAATAAAAAGAGTAGGTTCTTTTTTAAGAATCACCGGTCTCTGCTTGAAACATTATAGAGTTTCTAAAAGGTCTTTATATAGCTATTTTTATCTTTCCCTCATAATTTCTCTTTTATATAGTTTTTTTTTGAAGATATGTAATCATAGTTAAGTACAACTGGAACTGCCCTCCTATTTTGGCCCTATATATGGGGAAATAATTCCATAGATTGTTTCCACCTGAAATAAGATCTCCTAAATAGGGTCCAGGGTCCTCGCTGGATTTTTGGTGCTCCATTGATATTTTCAGTTACTAATAACTCCCGATACTTTAAAACAATTTTTTATACCTGCAAATCCTGGTGAGGCCCTTTTAGAGAATGCAGAACCCATTATATTCAGCATGAGTAGAAATATACCAATGGTTTCTACGAAATTGCCTGTAGATATCCAATTCCTTCTAATGGAGTTGAAACACCGAGGTCTCCCACCGTTACTGCCTGCATTCCCACGTTTGCTGCAAAGGCAAAGCTCCAATAAGTTGAGAAAAAATATAAGGAATTACTCATCTCAAGGAAACTTTTTAGTGGCACAGAGGCCGATTGTAAATGCAGGATTTATATGGCAGCCAGAAACATGGCCTATGGCAAGATTAAAACTAAAACCTGCAGCTTCGCATTCCTCTCTTTTTAAGATATTGTTGATGATATTCTTCGGCTCTGTAAAACTTGAATTCGTTAGCAGGAACAATTTCCGTCACTATGTCCCGATTAAATGCCTCTGTTTTTTGGAGTTTTTCTTTTGAAGTCTTTGCTATGTTTTCCTGATCTTCATCATAATAAAAAATAACTGATCTGTACTGTTCGCCTATATCAGGGCCCTGTCTATTGAGTGTTGTTGGGTCGTGGATGTTCCAGAAAATTTTAAGTAATTCCTCATAAGATATTTTTGAAGGGTCATAGGTGACTTCTACAGTTTCTGCATGTCCAGTTTGACCAGTACACACATCTTCGTAGGTTGGATTTTTAGTACGGCCTCCCATATACCCTACAGCAGTAGATACAACTCCTTTGGTATTTCTAAATTCTTCTTCAATTCCCCAAAAACATCCTGCCGCAAAAGCCGCTTTTTTAAGTTTATTTTCATCAGCCATATTTACACCAGATTAATATTATTACTATTCTATTTATTAAATTAAAACATTTTGTCTTTAAAGTGCATAAGGTCATCAGTATAAGGATGGGAGGTAAATTCATGATAAAATTTTATATGCTTAAAAATCAATCCTATAGCGATGATAAACATAAGTTCCTTAACCAAATATTTTGGTAAAACAAGGGCACTGGATAATTTAAATCTTAACATCAAAAAAGGAGAGCTTTTAGGAATTATAGGCCCTAATGGAGCTGGAAAAACTACTGCAATAAGAATCGTATGTGGAATATTAAGGCCAGATTCTGGGGATGTAACTGTAGATGGATATAGCATTTTAAAAGATCCTATTAAGGTTAAATCCATGATAGGATACCTTCCAGAAGAACCTAATTTATACGAGAGATTCAGGGCACGTGATCTTCTTAGATACTTTGGGGAACTCTATGGAGTACCAAAAGAGAGTTTGGATTGGAGAGTTTCAGAACTCTTAGAGCTTGTAGGCATGGAAAAACGTGCTAGACATAGAATAAACACGTTTTCAAAGGGATTACGCCAGAGAATTGCTATTGCAAGAGCGCTCATACATGATCCCCCAATTATCATTTTTGATGAACCCACAATGGGACTTGATCCAGCAACCTCCCTTGCAATCAGAGAATTCATCGATGGTCTTAAAGGCGAAAAAACAATTTTGCTGTGCACTCATTATATGGACGAAGCTGATGCTCTCTGCGACCGGGTGGCTATTTTAAACAATGGTAAGATAAGGGATATGGGGACTCCAGAATATTTAAAAGCAAAGATACATGGTGATATAATACTGCAAATAAAAATTAAAAGTCCAGATATTGATATTAATGAAATTGATGCCTTAGATTCAGTTGAAAATGTGAATTTAAAGGGCCTGAATTTATCCATATCTTTGAGCTCTAAAGATGAAATATCAGATATAGCAGGATTGATTGGGAATAATATGTTGTCTATTAACACCAAAGAACCATCATTAGACGATGTATTTATTAATTCAGTTAAATAGCATTTTTAAAGGTTTATTTATGAGACTATTAAAGATAACCAAGTGGGAACTTAAGAACACTCTATGGAGTAAAAAATTTATCATGATCTTTATTTTACAATTGGGAGTTCTCATATTAATGATGACTTTTTTCAACAGCTTTATTACAGGTATTGACTCTGAAAAAGGTGTTTCACTTTCTCCTTCTCTATCAGGATTTGCATCCATTGCTGTATCGGATAATAACACAATTTTAGTAAATAGAATCAATAAAGAAGTCTTAAACATAGAAAAGATGGATTATAAAAATTCATTTGCACGTTTAAAAGACGGGAAAATAACGACAGTTATTGTTATTCCTGAAAACTCCCAGAAAAAGGTAAAAAGATTTCAAACCATAAGTGTGAAACTTTATCTGAATCCTGAAGATCCTAAACAGGCTGTTGTCTTAAAAGAGGTAAATTCTTCTTTAGAAGCACTTTCAGCTTCTATTTCTGAACAATGGATCGATTCACTGATTCCTTCAGGAAAAAGTGCCAATACCAGGGTTAAAGAAGAAAAAAAAGGGGAATCACTCCCTTTACAGCTTATAAATAAGATGATGATGGTAGTTCTCCTGTTTTTGCCCTTATTCCTCTTTGGAAATATGGTTGTTGACAGTATTGTAGGTGAAAAAGAGAGAAAAACAGGGGAAATATTAATTGCCATGCCCTTAAGCCACAGCGATATAATAATTGGAAAAAACATGGCCATAGTTTTAACAATAGCTCTGCAGTTAGCCATCTGGATTTTGATACTTTTGGTTGCAGGATTCAATATTGAAAATCCTTTACTGGTTTATATTGGGGTGGTTTCAACTTCCGTTCCAATAATTGGGATAACCAGTGCCGTTGCAGCATATTCAAAGAACTATAAAGAAGCTGGAATTGGATTGAGTTTTATTTACATTATTATTGTGGGGTTTTTAATCGTGCCTGCACTTGCATATGTTTCAAACGGATCTAAATGGTCTAATATATCTCCAATGACAATGATAATACGTCTTTTTTCAGGAGAAAACACACCTGCAATTGATTTTTTAATTCCAATCTTTTCCATAGTAGTCGTAAGTTTAGTTTCCTACTTGATCTCAATTAAACTGTTTAAGCGTGATGATATTGTATTTGGGCCAAGACCAGGCATATTTAGACTTATGCTGGATTTTTTAGGTATTAAAAAAGGGAGTTTCTAATAAATCAAAAAACTACATTCAAAAACCAATTTTCCACACAGAATAACCAATTGCCCATCTAGTAAATCAAATCAAAATGTAAAAGCATGTATTATATTAACCTTAAATTTAAGGAGATAAAATGAAGTTATTAGCTCTTTCAAAAAAGGAAGCTCAAGATATACTCACCAACAAAATTTATCTGCTAATTGTAATCGTTCAGATATTCATCATTCTGGGCTCATTTGGTTTGGGGATTGCAAGCTCTATAGTAACAGATCCAGAGCTTCTTGACAGGTACGGGGTCGCATCATCCCTAAAAGTAGGAATTTCAGAGGATTTAAAATATTCAAGCATAGCAGATAATCTGAAAGAGCAGAATTTAAACCTGAGTTTCCTTAAAGATATAAATGAAGCAGATGAACTTCTTGGTTCTCAGTTAGTTGCAGTAATTAGAGTTTCACCTGAAGGGGATATACTCCTTCAATCCGATACATCTAATGTCTTCTACCCTGTTGTTTTTGAGAAAATAAACACTGCTATCCAAAAATACAAATTAGAAAGAAAGCTTGAAGCAGGAGGATTAAGCAGTGATTTAATACAAAAAATTGAAAATCCAGTAGTTTTAAATCGAATAACTGTTAATAGTGGAAAATATACTGATTTAGCATTGAATTCATCATATTTTGTTGAAATAATGTACGGATTTATAGTTCCCTTTGTACTGCTCCTGCCATTTTTCCTGGCCAGTAACATAGTAACAGACAGTATTGTGGGAGAAAGAGAAAGAAAAACATTTGAAATACTTCTAATGACTCCTTATTCAAGTACATTGGTTATAATCGGAAAAATATTACCAATATTCACGTTTTCAATGATTCAAAGTATTTTATGGCTTATTTTACTTGATTTACTTGGGGTGCCCATTTACAATGCCTTAATTTTAATGGGAATAATGATTTTTGTAGGTCTGGCATTTATAGGACTTGGGATACTGATCTCCATGTGTGTAGACAGTACAAAAGAGGCGAACTCAGCAATTACCCTTGTTTTGATGTTTGCATCGTTTATTCTGTTTATACCTCTATTTATGAAAATTCCCTATTTTGAAAACATTATAAACTTTATTCCAACAGTTTTAATGGTTAAAATGGCTTCATCACCTTCTTTTGAGCCTTCAGTCCTTTTTTCCCTGGTTCCAACGATTTTAATTTCAACTTTGATATTCGGATTAACTGTAAAGTATTTCAGGCATGAAAGAGCTATCCGTTTGTAAAATAATAAAAATAATTTAATTAAAGATTTATATAGGATTCCAGGACAAAATATTCCATGAAATAAAAAATCCATCGCATTTACCTTTTAAATCATCGATTAGCTTAAGTAGGAGTTCTTTATCATTTAGATCACCAGGTACTTTAACTATCATTCTGTTTGCATCTTTTTCAACGCTTAAAACCTCATATGAAGTAATATTAATATTTTCTGAGGGGTTTACGATGGTTATTTCATGATAATCGGTATTACTTCCTATTAAACCAATAGAAACCCGAATTATAATGAGTATAATGATAACAATACTTGGATTTATAAGATCTCTTGGAGAAAAAGGATTTTTAATGGCATAAATTCCTAAAAGACCACTTAATCCAACAAGGGCTGGTGCAGAGAATAATCCTCCGTCAAGCATACTTATTAATGAAGTTGTTACAGCAAATGCAAGAATAAACTTATAAATATCTCTTCTTTCGTTAAAAGAGATTAATCCAGCAATGTAAACCAGAGGAAATGCAAAAATGGCAATAAATGCCACTGGAGTAACATACTGAGCCAGTGAACTCCCTGTGTTTATATGGGAAGGTACGTTAATCCCTGTTGTACTGATGAAATAACCTAAAATTGATTTTAAGACATGACTGTGGACGATACTGGTACTACTGGCGTTCTGATTAAAGGATACTAAGATGGTAAAGAGGGAGACATTGAAATTGATCCTTATCCAGATTTCAAGAAGAACAATAAATAAATAGGTAATAAAAACAGTTATAATGGCTAATTTAAGGTATTTTTGGCCATCAAATTTTAATGAGAACAGCTTTTCAACAGCACCACCTTTACCAAAGAGAGGATAAAAGAGCAACAAACTACCCATTACCATAAATAAAATCACTGATTTACCTTCAGAGGATCCTTCTAAAAAAGGGTAGGTAATGGTTAATACGATATTATCAATAAAATTTGTAAATAACAGCAACACTGCAAAAAGCATCATTGAAATGCCAATTAAATTCAGTTTATTTAAATTCAATATTTCACCATTTTTTTATTATTTATTTTTTTAATTAAGTTGTAATAAATATTATTAAACTCATTGCTATCCCAGAGATAATGGGGATTGTTATGTTATCGTCAATTGGGCTGTAAGCTTCTGTTAATGAGCCAACTATAGCTCCGGAGAGTGCAGGGGTCAATGGAAGCTGTGTCAGGGCTCCTGCAAAACCAACAATAAGGAAGGCGATGCTTCCTTCAATTGTTTTATTTTTATTAAATGGAATTTTATGCTTTCCAAATCTTTTTCCAAATATAGTTGAGGCTGAATCTCCAAGTATAAGAAATATTATTGCAGCATTGGCAATGGCAATATTAAATCTGAATAAATAAAGTGTGAGTATAACTCCAACAAAAAAGTAAATAAAACCTCTTTCATCGTGTTCCCTTTTAGATCTTCTTAAAATTTCAGAAAAGAAGAATATATACCTTTCTTTATCTATTCTAAATATTAATTCAACGGATAATACAATGGCAATGCATATTAATATTACTGTAATTGGATCAAGGAACCAGGTTAAAAAAACAATAAATATGCCTGATGCATGGATCAATTGCCTTAAATTTTCTTTTTCCATCAAATCAGGCCATTTATTGTAATTTTTTATGCCATATATTTTTCTATTACGCCTTTATAAGATCCCTTCAGCTCATCCAAATCTACATCAATTAAATCTCCATTTACAGTTATCTTTTCACCTTCTACAGTACCGATAACTGCTGCAGGCACATTTATTTTACTTAAAATTTCTTCTAAATGTTCCTTTTTCACAGTTAGAATAAATCTTGCATTGGATTCTGAAAATAATAGTTCTGTATCACTAATGCTTTCATTTTCTGCAGGTATTTTAGAAGTATCTATAACCCCCCCAATTCCACCTGCAATAGCCATTTCAGCCAATGCAACAGCTAATCCTCCAGATGAACAGTCATGAACTGCAGTTATGGCTTTATCTTTGTCATGACGAATTAAATCTAAAACTGCATTTGCAGATTCAAATTCAGATTCCATATTAACCTGTGGGGGTGTCCCCTGAATAACACCATGAATTTCTTTGTGATAGGAAGATCCATCAAGTTCAGGATATGTTTTTCCAATTAAAATGATTTTATCTCCCTTATTTTTAAAATCAAGAGTTCTAATATCTTTAATATCCATTAGTCCAGCGACAGCCACAACAGGCGATGGGTTAACTGTTACACCTTCTGTTTCGTTGTAAAAGCTCACATTACCGCTTATTACCGGAGTTTCGAATTTTTTTGCCACATCTGACATTCCTTTAACACATTCTTTAAACTGCCAGAAAACCTCTGGCTTTTCGGGATTTCCAAAATTAAGGCAATCTACAATGCATAAAGGTTCTGATCCCATTGAAACAACGTTCCTTATTGCTTCTGCAACCGCTCCAGCCCCTCCATGATAGGGATCGAGCTTTGTAAAGGTGCTGTTACAATCAGAAGTTAGTGTAAATGCTTTCTTATCATCGATCTTTAAAACAGCAGCATCATCTCCAGGCTTTACTATTGTTCTGATCTGCACTTCATGGTCGTATTGCCTGTAAACCCATTTTTTACTGGCAATGTTTGGAGAGGAGAGAAGTTTAAGAAGAGCATCCTGGGGATTAATTTCATCTAGATGGATATATTTTTCCCTTATTTCGGGTTTTTTTGCTTCTCTTTCGATTATAGGTGGATCTGAAAGAGTATCTGTTTTTAATTCAGATATAACTTCGCCATCCTTTTTAATAACCAGATTTCCAGTATCTGTGACCTTTCCAATAACTGCTGCTGGAAGTTCGTATTTTTCAAATATATCTAAAAGGGCGGCAACGTCTTCAGGTTTAACTACAAATACCATTCTTTCCTGTGATTCGGAAAGCATTATCTCATATGGTGTCATTTCCCCTTCTCTTAATGGGATTTTGGTAAGTTCAACCTCGGCTCCATTTCCTCCCTTACCAGCCATTTCAGAAACGCAGCAGGTTAATCCTCCTCCCCCGAGATCTTTAAGCCCAACCACATGAACTTTCTCTAAAGCTTCAAGAGTGGCTTCTAAAACCATTTTTTTGGTAAATGGATCTCCTATCTGGACTGCAGGCCGATCTTCAAGTTCAGATTCTGTTGTAAGCTCTTCAGAAGCGAAAGTAACCCCATGAATACCGTCTCTTCCGGTTCTTCCACCCATAAGGACGAAAATATCACCAACGTCTGGAGCAATGCCCCTTACAATGTCTTTTTTCTTTACAATCCCTGCACACACAACATTCACCAGGGGATTAAATTTGAAATTATCATCAAATTCAACTTCTCCACCCACAGTTGGGATTCCAACCCGGTTTCCATAATCTGAAATTCCTTTTACAACATACTCAAAAATATAACGTGACCTCTGGTCTTCAAGAGGTCCAAATCTTAGTGAATCAAGTAAAGCTACTGGAATTGCACCCATTGAGATTATATCTCTGATTATACCTCCAATACCTGTACCAGCCCCTCCATAAGGTTCAATAGCAGATGGATGGTTATGACTTTCCATTCCAATAACCAGTGCAAGCTCATCTGTAAGTTCAACTATGCCTGCATCGTCTCCAGGACCTAAAATTACACGAGGTCCTTCTGTAGGGAATAATTTTAAAATAGGACGGCTACTTTTGTAGGAACAGTGTTCTGAAAACATTATATCCAGCATGCCGTATTCTAATGAATTGGGATCTCTTCCAAGTTCGTTTCTTACAAATTTACATTCTGAATCTGTCAGGGTCATTTTACCACTTATAATACTCCATTCATTTTTAATTTAATTTTTTATGGTTATTTTGAGATTTTCATCCTCAATTTTCCATTCTTTACCATAATCTCCCTCTCTCGCCTCAAATAACAGTTTCTCTGCCCGTACTTCATTAGAGATAAAATCATAGAATGGTTCAATCAGCTGTTTAAATCCTTGGTCACATTCAATGAATACCTGAATATTGGCCTCAACATCAAGATCAAGGTCTTTTCTCATGTCTTGAATTCTTCTTATAAGTTCTCTGGACATCGCTTCAGATAATATTTCATCGGTAACTTCAGTATCTAAAAATACATTCCCTGATTTGAAATCTGCACTTACCAGATTTTCAGGAAGTTCTGTTTCAAACAGGATATCATCAATTCCAAGTTCTATACTCTTTTCATCAAGCTCTACAGTAAAGATTCCTTCACCATCCAATTCATTCTTTATCTGTGCACCATCAGCTTCAGAGAGTTTCTGCATGACCTTTGGAGCATCTCCTCTAAGTTTTGGTCCAAGGGTTTTCAAATTGGGTTTAGCAATGATTTTAAGATTTTCAAATCTGTCTGTTGCCTGGATGGTTTTGGTGTTGGCCTGCTCTACTATAACTGCCTTAAGGGACTCAACAGCCCATAATACATTTTTATCCTCTGAAACCACCACGATTTCTTTTAACGGCCATCTAAGTTTGTATCTTGCTATATCTCTTCCCCTAGCACATGCTTCAATTATATCTCTAACCATATTCATGTTTTCCTCTAAATCTTTATCAATAAGGCTATCATTGAACTCCCAGTCTTCCATGTGCACGCTTTCTGGAACGTCTTCTTCAACTCCCCTTACAAGATTTTGATAGATTTCTTCAGTTACATGGGGAGTTATAGGTGCCATTATCTTTATTAGAAGCTTTAAAGTGTTATAAAGCGTATAATAAGCTCCTATTTTATCAGGATCCTCTTTTTCAACCCATGTACGCCCCCGGATTAATCTTACATACCATCGGCTTAAATCTTCTAATATAAAGTTATTTATAGCTCTTGTGGCCTTATGAAGATGTAAAGACTCTAAAGCTTCTGTAACATCTTTTGCAAGGGAATTAATTCTTGATCTGATCCATTTATCTTCATCCCTTAATTTAATGTCTTTTTCTGTGTATGAGATCGGATTAAAATTATCTATGGACATGTAGGTGGTTGAAAACACATAAACGTTCCACAGTATGTTAAACATCTTATTTACATTCTTTATCTCATCCCAGGTAAATTTAAGATCTTCCCATGGCTTATTTCCCCAAAGAAGATAAAATCTAAGTATATCTACTCCGTACTCATCGATAACTTCTTCAGGTTCAACAACGTTTCCCAGGGATTTACTCATCTTTCTACCCTCTTCATCAAGGGTAAAACCATGCATCAAAACTTTTTTGTAGGGTGTTTGATCAAGAGAAACCACTCCGCACCCCAACTGTGAATAGAACCATCCTCTGGTCTGGTCATGGCCTTCAGTTATGAAATCATAGGGGAACCAATCTTCAAACATCTCATTTTCTTGAGGGTAATGGAGTGCAGCCCATCCTGCAACTCCTGAATCAATCCAAACGTCTAAAACATCAGGAATACGGTTCATATCTCCTCCGCAGTTGCATCTAATGGTAATCTCGTCAACATAAGGTCTGTGTATAAAATCTCCTTCCAGTATTCCCTTTACTGCACTTTCTTTAAGTTCTTCAATTGAGCCCAGAACTGTTATATCTTCGCAATTTTCACATTTCCATATGGGGATGGGAATCCCCCAGTATCTTTGGCGTGATATTGTCCAATCACGCGCATTTTCAACCCAGTTCCGGAATCTACTCTCTCCAGCCCATTCTGGAATCCATTCAACTTTATCCAGCTCACTTAGCATCTTATCTTTAATTTCTGTAACTTTAAGGAACCACTGCTGGGTTGCCAGATATATGATTGGTGTTTTACACCTCCAGCAGAAGCCGTAGCGGTGCTGGATTATTCCTTCTTTAAGTAATAGTCCATGCGCATCTAAATCAGATATAATGAAAGGATCAGCATCTTTTACAAATTCTCCTTCATATTTTCCAGCTTCTTTTTTGAATAATCCTGCCTCATCAACTGGACAGAATATGGGAATACCATACTTTTTACCTATTTCAAAATCGTCAGGACCGTGCCCTGGGGCCGTATGGACACATCCAGTACCTTCAGTTAGGGTTACATGTTCACCAACGATTATTTTATGTTCAAATTTTTTATGGACTGGCATTTCATCTAAAAGAGGGTGGATATACTCTAAGCCTTCTAAATCTTTCCCTTTAACTACTTTGACTATTTCAAGATTTTGATCTTCAAATAAAGATTTAACAAGGGCTTCTGCCATGATATAAACTTCATTATCAACTTTAACATAAGCATAATCAAAATCAGGATGTACCGATACAGCCATATTGGCTGGAAGGGTCCAGGGAGTTGTTGTCCATATTAATATGTATTCATTTTTTTCAGGTGACGATTTAAGAGGAAATTTTACATATATGGAAGGATCTTCTTTATTTTCATAATCTATTTCTGCAAGTGCAAGCGCAGTTTCGCATCTTGGACACCAGGTTATGACCCTGAGGTCATTTATTAGTAAATCCTTCTCATGGGCCATTTTTAATGTCCACCAGCATGATTCCATGTATTTTGTGTCAAACGTCACATAAGGATCATCCCAATCCATCCAGACCCCAAGTATTTTAAACTGTTCTGTCATTATGCCTTTATTTTCAATTGCAAATTCTTTACATTTCTCAACGAAGTTGGCAATACCTATTTTAGTTTCAATTTCCTTTTTACTTTTTAATCCCAGCAATCCCTCTACTTTATGTTCTATTGGAAGTCCGTGGGTGTCCCATCCTGCCTGTCTTCTAAGGCTGAATCCAGTCATGCTTTTAAAACGTAGAAAGGTATCTTTTATTATTTTGTTCCAGGCAGTTCCCAGATGTATTCTTCCACTGCAGTAAGGAGGACCATCTAAAAATGAATATTTAGGTTTATTTTCCCTTAATTTGCTGGTTTTTTTGTATATATTGTTATCATTCCAGTATTTCTGTATTTTTTTCTCCATGAGATTTGTATCATAAGATCGTGGGGCCTCTTGTATGGGCATTTGTGATTCTCCTTGTTAATTACATTTAAAAAGTGATTAAGATTAATCAGTATTCTTTTAACTAACTTATTTCTTCAATATTTATCCTTGAACTATATCTACCCCGCAAATATTTAAAACTTAATACATAATGGATGATTTAAATTTAATTTTTTTCATGTAGAATAGAAAAGATTATAAGGCTCTATATTATAACTATTAATGCATCCCCAATTATAACGGTACTTTATTTTAATGATATCGTATCGCCTCCGATGGGGGTGCTACACCTACTATTTTCCAGTAAATAGGCCTAATATAATATTAAGACATTTAATAATTTAATTCTGCACTAACTTCATCATAATTAATTTAATAGCTTTTTTTAAGATAAGTTATTAATAATTTTATTTGTCCTCTTTGAATAGAAAAGCTTATTAATAAGTTTCGAAAAAGGATGAATTGCCACTCTCATTTGGGAAGATTGAGACACTGGCTATTAACTGAGCTATTAACCTATGTCCTTAGGGGCATAGGTAATAAATCATTTTAAGAATATCTTAATTTTGAATTAACAGGATAGATTGTCCAGTTTAACATTCAAATTAATTAATACTTAAAAAAATAATTTTTAGGGATATTTGATCAAAATGTCATTATTTTTCCCTTCACCAGCATATCGGTAATACTGGTTATATTTTCAAGCCATGAATCAATGATTTCTTCTACTTTTTTATCTACGGCTTCAACTTTGTATCCTTTTTCAAGGATTAACTGGGCGCTTGCGGCTTTTGGATCATCTATTGGGTTTCCAATCTGGCTTAAAAGCATTATATGAACTTCTTTAACTCCTTCCACATTTTCGGCTATATCATTAGCAATTTTATTTGATAAAAGATTGTATATCTTACCAACGTGGTTTATAGGATTCTTTCCAGAAGTTGCCTCCATGGACATAGGTCTGTTCGGTGTTATTAAACCATTAGCACGGTTACCACGTCCTACAGAACCGTCATCACCCATTTCGGCTGAAGTGCCGGTTACTGTCAGATAGTATCCTTCTTCTGTTGCGCAGGTATGATTATCAGCAGTATTAATGAACACTTCAACGTTTCTTTCGGTCTGTTCCTGAGCTAGTCTTTTTATTATTTCTTTAAGTTCTTCTTTTAAGTCTATGTATATATCACGACCGTCTACATATTTAGATACCATTGCAGAGGCTACTG
Organism: Methanobacterium sp. UBA176; assembly: GCA_002505765.1. GTDB lineage: Archaea > Methanobacteriota > Methanobacteria > Methanobacteriales > Methanobacteriaceae > Methanobacterium_D. Next base: position 47,890 of record DAVZ01000059.1, read on the forward strand.
TAAGGGTTATAGTGTTATCATCCCTAAGGCCCATTACCTTTATGTCTTCTCCTACTGCGGGGTATTTCTTTTTAAATCCCTTTGAATTCAGAAGATTTTCAGTTGCCAGTACAATATTCTCTGTTTCTGAAAATGGAGCATATCCTACTCCAAATGAAGTGTCATTAGATGAAGGAGTCCCTTCCCTTCTAAACACGTCTGTTAAATCTCCGGATCCATGCCCTATTTTACATTCAACAACGGTATCGGTTTCTACATCTAAATTTATAATATTTTCCTTTAAATATTCTTTAGCAGCAGTAATCGCTATTCTATCAAGACCCATTTTCTTTATTTCAAGTTTACCGTCTATTTCTTCGTGCAGCTCAGAAATCCCTCTACCTGTTAAAAGTATGTCGATGGGCTTCATAACTTCTCCATCACCAAAGAGGGGATTTGATTCTCCAGCGGTTATTTGCACCTCGTCAGTATTGTGGTGCATAATTTCTCCAAATCTTTCAATATAGGCATTGCATAAAGCTCTACTTACAGATTCAGCTATTCCATCACTGATGCTATCTGGATGTCCTATACCCTTCCTTTCTACAATTTCAATTTCCTTTTCTTCAATGGGTGTTTGAATGAGCTTTTCAACGAAAATATTTTTTTTCATAAATAGCCTCCAAATAAGTCAAAAAAATGTTAGTTTAACTGAACTTGATACATTTGTTCTTATTTTTTTATATATTTAAATTTATTCTTACATATAAAGAGGAAAACACAATCTGTTAAAAAAATTAAGAAAAAATAATTAGATAGTTTTCAATACATTAGATTATTAAATTTTAATTTGATTCATGAAGGTTGAAGAAAAATACGAAGTATTATTCTGAACCACAAAAATCGAAGATTTTGAGGGCTAATATGGAACTAATAGTCATAAATAGAAATAAAGGCACAGAACTTGGAGAATGTGAAGTTGCAGATACTTTTTTTTCAAGACTAAGAGGAACCATGTTTAAAAAAAAGCTTGGGAAAGGGCTTATTTTAAAGCTCCCTGGTGCTAGAAGTAGAAGCGGTTCAACAATTCACATGTTTTTTGTTAGATTTCCACTGGATATTGTTTTTACAGATTCTGACAAGAATGTGGTGGATACAGTATCAATCAATCCATGGAAAACATATACTCCAAAAAAACCGGCAAAATATGTTATAGAAATGGAAAAAGGAACAATTAAAAATTCAAAAACAGAAATTGGGGATAAAATTGATTTTGTATGTAAAAATGCTTGATATTGGTAAGTTAAAATGAAAAAGCTATTTTCTTTCTTTCACTGAATTTAAAGCCATTTGAGCCACTTTTTTTACCACTGGATTACTGTCCTGCGATGCTTTTTCCAGGGGTTCGATGGCCCTTTCATCACCCATGGCAGAAAGACCTATCGCTGCAGCATATCTCACACTTGCCTTTTCATCGTTTAATTTATCAATTAAAGGTTCGATGGCCTTTTCATCACTGAAAACCGCCAGCGAAAGAGCGGCAGCTTCCCTGACATGGCAATCTTCATCATTAAGTGCTTTAATTAATGGATCCACAGCTTTTGGATCAGCTAATTCTGCTAGAAGTTCTGCAGCATCTTCCCTTCTTTTCCAATCAGCATTTTCAAGTTCTTCAACAAGATATTTTAAATTTCTTTCTAGTGATTCCTCCATAAAGTACCTCCTTCCTATATATTTTGTTGTAAGAACTTTAAATATCTATCAATTTCTACTTTTTTTAATAGCTGAAACTTCTTCAACTGTAAGGCCACTTATTACAGATTCAGGTCTGTCAGCGAGAATATCTTCTCCCGGATGGGACATTTCGTCTTTTTTCTTTAAGAAGAGCCAGAATTTTCTTTTTCCTCGCCCTGTTTTAATAAGTGCGTATCCGCCTTTGAGTTTTTTCCCTTCAAGCCAGATATCCACGTGCCCATCATCAACAGCCTTTTCTATAGGTATATCCCTCTTTAAATTACGATATGTGCCATTATCCCAGACAATAACAGTTCCTGCACCATAATTTCCCTCAGGGATTATCCCTTCAAAGTCAATATAATCAAGGGGATGATCTTCAGTAGGAACAGCAAGTCTTTTTTGGCCTGGATCAGTTGATGGCCCTTTGGGAATGGTCCATGACTTTAAAACATTTCCAACTTCTAATCTGAAATCATAATGGAGTTTTCTGGCGTCATGTTTTTGTACAACGAATTTAGCGATTTTTAGAGGGCTTTTTTCTCCTGGAACTGGTTCTGGAGTTTTTTCAAAGTCTCTCTTTTCTTTATATTTTTTCAGTGGATCTTTATCCTGCATAGATTCACCCATAAGATTTTAAGTAAATAAATAGGAATTTTATTCAGAATTCAAACCTTTCAATAAGCTTTGATGGATGTTCCACTACTTCCACTCCTATAAATTGATGTAATTTATTCGTATTTTCAATGTCAATGTCCCTCATGTGTATGGTAATTACTTTCCCTGCAGAAATTGCATGGAAGGGGCATGACACTGCACAGGCCCCGCAACCTTCACATTTTAGAAGATCAATTTCGATTCCAGGGGTTATTGCATCACCCGGGCATGATGAAGCAGCTTCACAGATATCACACTTTTGACATAGGCCCAATTCAAGTTTTGAAGGTAATACAGTATCTACATCCCCATATTCAATATCTACAGGGACTATATAGGTTTTAATCTGGCCTTTGCCTGATTGTGCAACTGCATTGGTTATAAGAGTGTCTGCAATCCCGTTAACGATTTTACCTATGGTATTGGAGGTGGTGGGAGAAACAATAAATGCATCATATTTACCCAGCGAAAAACGCCCAGTAATTGGAAAACTGAATTTCTGGTCCTTTTCTTTAACCAGTTCGTTATAATATCCACCAGTTATTCTTGCAATTCTTTCATATAATCCGTACATTTTAAGCACTTCTTCTCCAGCAGCTGAAAGTAAAACAGTTACATCATGTTTGGTCATTAAACTTTCCAGTAATTCTACACTTTCTAAAAGTAAATGACCAGCTCCTGTAATTCCAAAACCTATCTTCATTCCTTAACCTCAATTTGAATGTAAATGTGTAATTAGAAAAATTTTAGATTATTAAGAATAATTATGGAACTACTTGTATTTATAAAATTAGATTAATTACCTAAAAATAAGAATGAAATAAAAAAAGAAGATAATTTTAGAACTCAATGTATCTGTAGGCCTCATCTTCTTCGAATGCATAATGGACCTTTGTATACTGACTCATGAATTCTTTAACTTCATTTTTAACATTTTTACCATCCATGGCAACCATTTTGATGAATTCGGCCACTTCATACATTTGAGATTCCTTTAATCCACGTCTTGTAATTTCCTGGGTACCTAATCTTATTCCTGAAGGATCATCAGTCCTTTTAAGGTCATCCCATGGAAGGAGGTTCTTATTTAAGATAATATTATTCGATTCCATGTCTTTAGCCATTTTAGCTGCACTGTATATTTTTTTAACATCCATAGCAACCTGATGGGATTCTGTAAATCCTTGTTCTTCACATAGAACATCAAATCCAAGTTCATAAAGACTCTGTGCCAGTGTTTTAGCATTTTTAACAATTTGATCAGCATAATCATCGCCAAACTCCAGCATTTCTGCTAAGGTTATGCCTAATGAGGCTACATGATGTAAATGATGATTACTAACAACACCAGGAAAAACTGCTTCATCAATTATATCTTTTAATTCTTCAGTACAGAGGATTATTCCTCCTTGAGGGCCTGGAAATGTTTTATGGGTACTCCCAACAAGGAGATCTGCCCCTTCTTTAAGAGGATCCTGGAATTTACCTCCAGCTATGAGTCCAAGAACATGAGCTCCGTCATACATGACCTTTGCACCGACCTCGTCGGCTGCTTCCCGTGCATCATCAACTGGATGGGGGAAAAGGAACAAACTACCGCCAAGAAGAACCACTTTGGGCTTATTTTTAATGATCTCCTTCTTCATGGCATCTGCATCGATATTCATCTTTTCGTTGTCAAAGGGATGTGAAAGAATCCTTAGGCCCCTTATTCCTGCTGCACTTACATCTGCATGGCTTATATGGCCTCCAACAGGGACATTTAGTGCCATTAGAAGGTCATTTGGTTTTGTAAGGGCGAAAAATGATGCTAAATTGGCGATAACTCCAGAATTCGGCTGTACATTGGCGTGTTCTGCGTTAAATAACCTTTTAGAAAGGTCTATTGCCATATTTTCAATGGTATCGATGTATTCACAGCCTTCATAGAGTCTTTCGCATGGTAATCCCTCTGCGTATCTGTGGGATAGATCAGAAGCGAGGGCTTCCCTTACAGTTGTGCTGGTTATATTTTCACTTGCAATTAAATTGATGCTGTTTTCCATCCATTTATGGTGTTCCTTGGTTAATTCTTTGATCTTTTGGACGTACTTTTCATTTTCAAACATTGATTACCCTCCGAATAAAAAGTAAATTTTATTAAATTGATGTAAATATTATAAAAAATATCCAGTTATAATATGAACACTCATTTATATACTCGAATAATATTTTTTTATTAATTTTCCCCCGATTTTTTCCTATTACATAACTTATACTCTTTCTTATATCATAATATTTTTAATTGTTTTTATAAAGCTAAGCTTTAATAATTTAATATTCCATTGATAACTTTTTGGTTAATTCAATAAATTAGTCTGTATTTATTCAATAGAACTCTAAAAGTTATTTTATTGATTTTACATAACTTTTAGGTGTTTCTTTATTCTTCTCTTCATTATTAAAATCTAAAAGACGTTCAATGTATTTATACATACTAATACTCCATTGGGTTTACTGAATGTTAAGCGTTTGTACTTTTTGTTATTCAAAATCTTTTAATTTGTATTACTTAATTAATTTTATTTATTTAATAATACTTTTACACCATATTATTTTATTATATGGCTTTAAATTATTAAATAAAACATAAAAACTATTTTAATCGGGGAATAATTCGTTAAATTCGTTTAATAATTTAAAAACTGTTTTTTCGATGTTTTTATCTTTCATTATTTTAGATGCTTTTGAATAATTTTTAATTATTTTCCAGATGCACACACAGTTTTGGCAACAATGTAAATGCGTTATATGGGAGTAACCGGCTTATGACTAATGGATGCTATGGAATTAGTAAAAAATCAGAGGTTATGACTTTACTGGATGTAGATCCAGGGCTACGATGTCAAGGGGTTCTCAAATTTTAAGAGTTTGGGCTTTAGCCTGGACCTGGAAAGAAACTTATGTTAAATTTCTTTTCATTAATAAAGCACATTTCCATACTATTGAGTCTATTTTAAAGCTTAATTCATCAAAAAATTTTTTAATAAGCTGATTTTGGTTTGAAAATATCCACGGATTGAATTCCATTATTATAGGGGGAATTTCATCGTCTTTTGTAATTTTTTAACTTTTTCGATGGCCATATTTATTATTGAAATTTTTCCATATCCTCATTCACCTAATAGTCCAATAACTAAGCTTTCATCGTCTTTATAACTTATAATGGATTCTACAAGAGATTTATAAAATTCGCAGCGGTTTAATTCATCTTCTTCACAAGATTTAATTGCTCTATCTGGATCAAACATCTAATTCCTTCTTTTTAGTATTTTCTATTTTACTCAGAGCCTCTTTTGCATTATTTTTAACAAATTTATTTTCATCTTTCAACGCCTTATTCAAATAATTAATAGCTTTTTTATTTCCAATTTCTCCAAGACTCCAAGCAGCATTAGTCCTAACTCTAAAATCGGGGTCTTCTAATGATTCTATAAGTGCATCTACTACATTTTTATCTTTGATATTGCCAAGATGTCTTGCTGCTTTCCATCTGATATCTGAATCTTCATTTTTTAAAGCCTCAATTAATATTAATATGGCTTTATCATCTTTAATTTGATATAGCGATTCTAATGCATGTACTCGAGTAGCAGGATTAGCAGAAGCTGAATCTGTGTTTAAAGAATTAAAATCAGTGGTTTTCTCATTTTCTGGAGATTTAATTTTTTCAGCACATTCTTTACAGTATTTAGAATCATATATTTCCCATGAAAGAAGAATTTTACCACATTCAACGCATTTATCCGAAGATCTATCAATATCTACAGAACCATTAGGATTAGATCTATGTCTAATCTTTTTTAATCCTCTAGCAGGAGCCCTTGGGTTTACACCCATAAGTTTGTATGGATCAGTTCCATCCCCCATTATTCCATCTCCAATATATTAATTGATTAAAATATATTAATTATTATCTATTTCCTCCGCACTTTACCAATCAATTTAGTCTGCCCAAAATAAAAAGCTTTAAAAGCTTCAGATACAGCAGCGCTCTTTTCTTGATCTTTGACATCATCGTATATGTATGTATCAAGATATGATTGTAAGGGTTCTTTTTTGAAAATTAGATCCATATTCAAATCAATATGGTGTACACTTTGCATTATTTTTGGCCAGATCCCAATTAATTTCCATTCTTCACTTCTATCAAGATTTAAATAAATTTTATTAACATATTCAATTTCATCTATTATGGATCTTATCCTACGATTTAATTCATCCCTTGTAAATACTATAACTTCTTCATGTTCTTGGAATAATTCAGGATCGTATAATATTGGCATATCTTCCATGAGGCACTCCCCTACTTACTCTCATATGTTTTTTCCTTTACCATTTTCATTAGATAATAAGTTTTACCGAATTCAATGGACTTTTTAATCAAATTAACCTTTAAATCCTGGATAATATCTCTATAACTTCATCAAATTCAATTTCCTTATTTAAATCATCGGTTGTGGCAATAAGTATAAAATTCACCAAATCAGTTAAAGTGTTATTCCATTGCTTAAAATCCTCTGTATTTAATAAATCATTGCTAAAATATTTATTTTCTAACATCAGATCACCCTATCTTACTTCTGCCAGCGCTTACTGGTTAATTTAGTTTGACTTCTACCCTCAAGACTGAAAGCCCATTTTTTACGTTTTAGCTTTAAATATTTCCTTTGAACTCCTTTAACCTCTTCAATTAAATGCATTTGATTTTTATCCTTCAATTTTACCACCGATTATATACATAGACAGTATTTTTTTATAGTGTTTGAGCAAGAGCATCAGAAAAGTAATATTCATTTTATTTGAATAAAGCTAATATGGAGATATGATCATGAAAAAAGAATCTGAAAATGACTAATAAGGAATATAAAGAATATGTAAAGATTTTAGAACCAAAATATGGAACTCCCATGACAATAGAACAATTAAAAGATAGATACTATGATTGCCAGAAATTAACAATCGATTCCATAGACTTACTTAAAAAATCAATGCAAATGAATGAGGAATTAATAAAATCAAATAATATATACAAGGAAGTTATTGAAAAATTGTTAAAAGAAAAAAAATGTGTTTAAAATCGATTCAAATACATTATTGTGAAAAACACAGTTTTTACTGAATTTATCCAGCGAGTTTCCATGTGAATCATTCATAGAGCGGGTCTTCTCTTGGCTTCTCTTCGTAACCTGGTGAACCATCGTGTGTGTGGCTTGTTGTTTGTGTATCTACCCATTTCCCGCAAATTGGACAATTTCCATATCTATGATATGTTTGTACTGGGCTGGGATGGTATTGGCCGCATTGCTCACACCAATATTTTTTAGAAGATTTATTACTAGTCGCTTTTTTAGTTGAATTGTTTGCTTTATTACCAGTTGTTGAATTATTAACCGTTTTTGTAGTATTATTTTGGACATTAATGTTGTTAGCAACATTTTTCTGATTATCATTAACTCCTAACAACGAATATGCTCCATAAGCAAAACCAGATATGAGAATAAGTGCAATCAATCCAAGAATAATTTTTTTATCCATTTCTAATCACCATTTATATTTCTTATTGATATTAGACTTTAATAATCGAATCTAAAAAGTAATATATTTATTTCTATACTTAAATACTTCTAAAACTTATTTTTAATCATTATTATCTTTTTTATCATATTTTTAAGTGGATAATAACATAATAAAAGAATTAAAAACAAGTTTAAAAAAATTAATGAAAAAAAATTTTTTTGGGGGAGAAGGGGGAGGTTAAAATAACGACGCAGCTATTTTAATTCCCTTCTCATTTATGAATTGCAAACTAATTTATTTAAGTTTTATGTAATTGATAATTACTGCTATTTCAGGTGATAAATATGGATTCTAAAAACTTTGCCCAATTACTCGTTGAAGAACTTGTTGATAAACATCCACCAGATTCTAGGGAATTTATTCGCGGTTGTGGAATAGATCCTGATAATTTAGATGATCCTGATGAAATTTGGAAGTTTTTTGTTAGATGTAATTTAGAATCTCTAGGAATTAAATCTATTATTATTGGAGATCGTTGGAATCAAATTCCAGAAAATAACATACTAAAACAGCGCGCTAAACTTTTAGACAGCATTAAATCCTTAGAACATACAAAATGCTACAAAAACTTTAGTACTGAATGCCCTGTAGAATTTAGAGCTGGATCATTTAGTAATGAGGAAGAATGTTGTAATAAGGCTAAGTTTGACGAATGTCCTGTAATTAAAATAACTAAAGAATTAAAATGGCATAAAGGCCATTATAAAATAGCTAAAATAATAGTTGAATGTGCTAAAAGATTATTAATCGAAAATAAATATGGAAAAAAGAACACGAACTTTAATGATGTTGTAGAAGCAGTAATAGAAGAACATAGGGGTTCTGATGATGTATGGAAAAGAAAAGCTACTGAAGAACTTATTGATCTATTTAAAGGTATTAAATGGTACGGTAATCCACCCAAAGTTATTGTATGGTTTTTCTCTGAGTTAAGTAGTCCTGTACACCAGGTTAATCATTGGTCAGAACTAGATTTATGGCAATTAACACCAGTTGATACTCATGTAGGCCGTTTAGCACATAGATTTGGATTTTTAGATAATAATAACAATATAAAAGATGCATTGGATAATATTTACCCTGAAGAGCCTCGAAAACTTGATTTTGCATTATACAGGTTCGGTGGAGGGGTTGAAAGAGATATTTGTGGTAAAGAGCCAGATTGTGAAAAATGCAAAAAAGAAGTACCTAAAATCTATGAAGCCTGTTCATGTGATATTAAGTATTAAACTAAGCCAACTTAGGTAAAACCTTGCCTGGAACAAGACCTTATCTCTGTTACTTACATTGCAGTTAAACAAAGAAAGAAACATGCCCAGGCATTCACCAAAGGCGCTGTTCCTGATATATACTGTTAGGGACCAGTTTTTGGGATCTGGCGAGGTCTTGGCAGGGGGCTCGTTTTTGCTACTCGAAAAATTATTTTAATCTTTAAATATTCTAATTAAACCTGAATAAGGCTCTAAAAAAACTGAAAATCAAATAGTGATTTATTACAAAGTATTTAAATTAAATTTAAATTTTACATGCAACAAAAAATTATTAAAGCTTATTGGATTTTAGGAATTGCTCCTCCCCATTTGGATGGGTTCAATTGGAATTGTAAAATAAAAGGTAGAACCCACACCAAACTCAGATTTAACCCAGATTCGCCCGCCATGTCTTTCAATTATTCTTTTAATTATAGCAAGACCAATCCCAGTTCCTTTATATTCACTCATTGTATGTAATCGTTTAAATACCTGGAAGATATGGTCTTTATATTGCTCTTCTATTCCAATACCATTATCCTGAACGCTAAATATATATTCATTTCCTTCTTTTCGAGCTGAAACATGGATTTTGGGTTTTAATCCTTCCCTACGGAATTTAATTGCATTTGAAATAAGATTCTGGAAAACCCTTGTAATTTGGGTTTTATCAGCAACTACAACTGGCAACTGGTCATTTGTTACTTCAGCATGATATTCATCAATAGTTGATTGCAGATGTTTCAATGCACGGTTAAGTGACCTTTCACTATCATATTCCTCAAATTCCTTGCCTTGTGTATCAATACGTGAATACTCCAGTAAATCCGTAATCATCTGTTTCATGCGAACACTAGCATCAACAATATAATCAATAAATTCATCAGCATCACTATCAAATCGACCTTTATAACGTCTTTCTAATAACTGTGTAAAGCTGGCAATAGTCCTTAATGGTTCCTGTAAATCATGACTGGTTATATAAGCGAAACTCTGCAATTCCTTGTTTGAACGTTTTAATTCAGTTATGGTTTCTTTTAGTAGATTTTCTGCCTGTTGTATTTCTGTTATATCACGTGCAGCTGCAAAAACACCAATAACTTCTCCAGATTCATCTTTATAAATTGAAGCATGGTACAATACTGGTGTTATATGTCCGTTTTTGTGTTTGATTTCAAGTGGATAATCCCTGACTTCACCTTCCCTGAACACTCTTTGATATCCAGATTCAGCCTTTTGGGGGTTTGTAAAGTAGTTTGAAAAGTCTGTACCGATCAATTCATCTCGAGAATATCCTGTAACCTGTTCTGTGGCTGTATTTACATCGTTTATTTTTCCGTCAGGGCCAATGGTAACCAGAGGGTCTAAACTAGCATCAATCAAGCTACGGTTATATGAACTTGCTAATTTAAGCTCTTTTTCAACTTGCTTTTGTTGGGTAACATCGATATCCATTTCAAGGATTAATGGTGAACCATCGATGTCGGTAAATGGGAAGTCATAAACGTCAAGTATACTGCCATCTGGGATTTTAACCTGCCAATAATGAGGTTCACCAGTTTCTAAAGGTTTAAATGATTCGCAAAACTCACAGGGTTCTGTATTACTGAAACAATACTTATAGCAACGTCGACCATAAGACTCTCCAAACATCTCACGAAAAGCACGATTAGCAAAAGCCACATTATAATCAGGTGTCAACAGACAAATCATCACTGGTAGCGTTTCCAGCACATCAAATAATCGCTGCCTTTCATTATAAACTTCCTTTGTACGTTCTTTAACCTTTTCTTCCAGATGAACACGTGCTTTCATTAATTCTTCATTTGAAACTTGAAGTTCTTCTGTAATGACATGTAATTCTTCATTTGAAACTTCTAACTCTTCAGCAAACTGCCGTGATTCTTCTAACAGGGTTTTATTTAGTTCTTCACCTTTTTTACGTTCGGTAATATCACGCGCAACATGAACACTGCCTGTAAGTTTCCCTTCTGTATCATAAAACGGTGATGTGCTGACAATGAAATAACCACCTAAAATATCCTCATGAACTTCTGCAATGTGCTCGCATCCGTCTTCAAGCAATTTACTATGCGGGCAGAAAGAGGGTGGTTCATCTGTCCCATGAACTACGCGATAGCACTCTAAACCGATACATTCTTCAGGTGTTACGCCTAAAGTCTCTGCCATAGATTTATTTGCACGAATAACTTTATGATTATCATCGAGTAGCACTATTAAATCAGGTACAGCATTGAATGTCTGCTCCCAATCCTTTTGGGCTCTAATAGCTGCTTCTTTTATCTGTTTATTATCAGAACTTTCAATTAATTCCCATTTTCCTTCACGCTTTGTAAGGGCAAATTCATGATTATTGACCACATCAATAATCTCGGCTGCTGTGCATTTTTCCAGTGAATATGTACAAAGGGCCATCATCTTGTATTCGCTGATAACACCATCTACTGCTTCTTCATAATCAACAAAATCGTTCCAATCTTCTTTTTCAAGCCAGAAAGTGTTTCCAGAAAGTCTTAAACCATCAAAACCTTTCTCTAAAGCGTTGTTTAATTTATCAACCCAGCCATTCAAAACCCTATCTGAATCAAAACTACCTCCTTTAGTGTACCATTCATTGTAGGGAATGATTTCGATTTGTCCTTGCTCCAAATAAAAATCAATATCTGGAATTGCCTTTTGCAGTGCATTTTTTGCCTCGTCTTCTAAGAGTGGTTCTGCTGTAATCCACATGCAGAATTCGTTGTTTTCAAGCCCTGCTTTAAAGTAAGGAATAAGAATATCAATTAGGTCTTCTTTAGCTTGATAGAACTGGCAAAAGTGCGTTCCCCAGGGCGCATTTCCAATGATATCAATACCGGAATTTCTAAGCTTTTCATTCATTTTATATCCTATATGTCATTCATTTCCCTTGATTGGCTCTGCTTATCTTTCATTATTTTCGTTAGGAAATTTATAAAAAATTCTGTAATTATTTTAATTCAAAAGATTAAATAAATTTCTATTTAATTTTTGGAAAAATTTTAATAGCTTTACCCCTAACTTTAAAAATAAAAAATCTTGAAAGGCCCTTAATTTCACCTTTTTATCCAATAAATTTTTTACATGTGAACATTAACAATCATTAGAATTTAATATATATATCAAAAACAAGAATTTACGGTGTCAGGTGACATCCCCGCTTTATTCATATAAAAGACAGGAGATGTTATTTATGCAATTTGAAATAATTTACGGTGTCAGGTGACATCCCTGCTTTATTCATATAGTTTATAAAATCCTGTGGATAAGTCTTAATCTTCCTGTTTTTCATTTCTTTATTGTAGTATCTTGTTCTTTATCGGCTTCTTTTATCAAGTGATGGTGTTAGCCCTGTAAGGTTTGCAATAATTCCTTAGGGCATTTTTATAGACGTGTATACTGTTTGGCCTCAGGTCTCTATTGCTGATGAACTTGATCATTCATAGTTTAGAACGTCTTTATTTGAGAACATGGAATTATTATGAATCTAATAACTATAAAAAGGAATATTGGGGATGGGTATTATCTAAAAGTGAACATAGAGAAATATATAAAATAAATGAGTATAAATACTTTCAAATTTGCAATAATCGTTCTTAAAAATATTTATTTTAAATTCAGCTCTTAATTTGTGTGGTATTTTAGTAAATATCTGTTTTATTAGATCATACGACTTTTTATACCCTTTATTGCAATTAAAATTAATTTTTCATGATAATTACAATTCAAATAGGTTACATTCAAAAGGCATTAAATGAACATACTTCTTTCAAAAAAATAATAGAATCATTAAAAGATTTATTCTTCTTTAAACAACCTTTTAGTGCGCATTTCTTCTAAATTAGAAACTATTCTGGATGATTCGCTTGCTGGGATACTTATCATCACATCTTCAGGATTGATATTCATATTGTTCCCATGCTCCAACATCACCAAATCCATATGTAACTTTCCAGTTAGGTAAGGAACAGCTGCCATTGAGCTGCATATCGGGCGTGAGTCAGCACCGATTCCATGCACCAGAATCATAAGCATTTGCGTGCAATATTTCAATGCCCTGTTTTACTTTACAGACAATAAAAATTACGTCTGGCTCAAATTCAGCTTTATTTTAGGGGAGCAAAGATCATTGCCTGGAAAATACCGGGTTCTATGTTCAAATTCTTTTCCCATGAACGTTGAACAGCAGGGATGTTCTTATAAACTCCCACTGGAACTAAAAATGCACCACTCTGCATATTGGCGGGGAATTCCTTTTTATCTTTAAGTCCAGAGTATCTAGCACCACCCATGCACTATTCTTCTTCGGCGGTTGCATAAAAGACCTTGCCATTCATGGCTTTTTCAAGCTCTCAAACACTTCGTGTCTGGAGCATCGAAAATCTACGATTTTGAATGCTTTGTACAGAATCTTGAGCATTCTCCTTCCTTTTCAATATTTCTTGGTTCTTTACAGACCATTTTATAGCCACAGGCTCATTTTCTAGCTTAAAATTTTTTTTAATTATTCCCCTGATTCTTTGAACGTAAACTTCACATAATATTATTTATATTAAATTCAATAAACAATTTTTTGATCATGAAGGGGTGGTTTTATTATGGAATTTTCACAAAGAACAAAGATATTTGAAATTCTTCGATGGACTGGTGTGTTTGTTGGGATTTTTTTAGCTTTTTATTTTGGAAATACTCCTGTACAGCAGTTCAGCATAATGTTTATATGGGTAACAGTCTCACTTGCTGGTATAACAGGAATTAATCTGTTTTTTGGAACATCATCGTCTGAATATTCTGGTTATATGAGTGAAAGCGGATTTAAAAGACAATCAGGAATAAACCTTCTTGCAGTAGCTATAACTGCGTTAATTGTTTACTTCTTTAACTGGGGGACATACGCAGAAGCAGCGGTGATGCTGATATTACTGATATTCCTCGTTATTAACTCTATAAATCATGCATACTCTGCATTTGTAGAAGGTGCTAGGAACAAAATAAATATTTTAAGGCCAGTAATGACTTTAGTTCTTTTAATAGTGGTCTTACCACTGATGCTAAATGCACTTTCATCGATAAAATAATTTTTGGGAAACATTTTAGTTTCCTAACTCTATTTTTTTGATGATTTAATAGTAAATTTAGAATTAGTTAGATCATTATGTTAAAAATACAAAATTCTGGATTAAAAATAAAAAGACCCTCGAAAATCTTTGATTTTCGGGGCGCCAAAAATTCCTAAATTTTTGAGCGAATTAAGGGTTTTAACCCTTTATTTTGATGCTGGCTCATTTAATGCAGCCTCAATCTGTGCCATGATCTGTGCAGTTCTGAAGTGCTGCTGGTCCATTGCTCCAGATGGGCATGCTGCAACGCATGTTCCACAACCGTGGCAGAGGGCTATGTTAACAACCGCTCGTTCATCTTCTCTGGTTAGAGCACCGTATGGACATAATTCAATACAGACTGCGCATCCACCACAGACATCTTCATCGGTTACAGCGACAATTGGTTCAATTTCCACTTCACCTTTAACCATTGGAATAGCAGCTCTTGCTGCAGCACCAGATGCCTGGGCTACAGAGTCAGGAATATCTTTTGGTCCCTGAGCTACACCTGCAAGGAATACTCCTTCAGTAAGGGTATCTACAGGTCTGAGTTTTGGGTGAGCTTCCATTAAGAACCCATCTGCACTCTTGGAGAGTCCAATTGTTTGTCTTAGTTCTTCTGCACCTGCTGGTGGTACTAAACCGGCTGCAAGTATAACCATATCATAGTTGTATTCAGTTACCTTTCCAAGTAAGCTGTCTTCAGATCTTATTGTAACGGTTTCATCAGGGTTACTTAAGATCATCGCTGGCCTGCCTCTTATGAATTTAATACCATATTTTTCTTGGGAGCGTTTGTAGAACTCTTCAAATCCTTTACCGAATGCCCTTATATCCATGTAGTAAATTGCAACTTCAGTATCTGGAGCTTTGTCCTTTATAAGTTGAGCGTTCTTCATGGAGTGCATACAGCAAACCCTTGAACAGTACTCATTGCCTACTTTCTCATCTCTTGAACCGACACACAATACAAATGCAACGCGTTTTGGTTTTTCACCGTCAGATGGTTTCAATACTTTACCTTCTGTTGGTCCTGATGCGTTGATCATTCTTTCAACTTCTAAACCTGTGATAACGTTTGCGTTATCGGCATAGCCGTATTCAAGTTTTTCATTTGCGTCGAACTGGTCGTAACCGGTTGCAACGATAATTGTACCAATGTCGAGTTCAATTTCTTCAGGCTCCTGATCGTGTTGAACGGCTCCTCTTTCACATATCTGGTCACAGAGGTTACATTCGATACAGTAATCCTTGTCTATTGTAGCAAGGAGAGGTACTGCTTGTGGGAATGGAATGTAAGCTGCTTTTACCATTCCAATTCCTTCATCGAAGTAGTTTGGAATTTCTATTGGACAAACATCTACACAGGATCCGCATCCAACACATAGTTCTTCGCTTATGTATCTTGGTTTTCTTTCTACGGTTACTTTGAAGTTACCAATGTATCCGTCTACATCTTTAACTTCTGAGTAAGATAAAAGTTCAATATTATCGTGCTTACCAGCATCCACCATCTTAGGAGCGAGAATACACATGGAACAGTCAAGAGTTGGGAATGTTTTATCTAACTGAGCCATTCTTCCCCCAATGGTTGGATTTTTCTCTACCAAGTAAGTTTTGAATCCCATATCACCTAAATCAAGAGCTGCCTGAATTCCTGCAACTCCCCCACCAATAACCATGGCTGTGTTTTTTACAGCAACGGTTTCAGCTTCCAGAGGTTCTAATAATCTTGCTTTTGCAACTGCCATTCTTATTAGGTCTTTTGCTTTTTCAGTTGCCTCTTCAGGTTGGTTCATGTGCACCCATGTATCATGTTCACGTATGTTAGCAAATTCAAATAAAAATGGGTTTAATCCTGCTTCTCTAACACATCTTCTGAATGTTGGCTCGTGAAGCCTTGGTGAACATGCTGCTACAACCACTCTGTTTACACCCTTTTCTTTGATGTCCTTTTGAATCAGTTCTTGACCAGGGTCAGCACAGAAGTATTTGTATTCTTCACTTACGATAACGTTAGGGAGTGTTGCTGCATATTCTTTTAATGCACTGATATCTGCAACACCACCGATGTTTATACCACAGTGACACACATACACTCCTATTTTTGGTTCTTCAGTAGTTTCTTGAGTTTCTTTTTTTTCTGCCATTAGATCACCTATTGTATGAAGTAATCATATTATGTATATAATGTAGGGTCTATCCATACAATATAAATAAAGTTTTCGTTTTATTTTTTTATACAAAGTATATATATGAGAACTGGATTGATGATTCAATCCTCAGGTTTTAACTAAAAAAAATTCCATCTCTATTCTGGTGTTTATCCATCGAAAATCATTTTTTTTGTTAAATTTTGCATATCTAATTTCTATCTGTATTACTAATTACAAAAAATATATTAAAAAAATTAGATAAGATCTGAGTATTGAAATAGCTGATATAATTAATCCGTTGAAAAAGGACCATGAGAAAGTTAAAAATTTGCTGAAAGAGAATAGTAATACCTCTATAATACCTTAAATTCAAAAAGAACTACCTATCACATGGGAGGTGAATAAAACTTACTTTATATTAAAACTATGAACCCCTCATCTTTAAATACCCCTATTTTCTCGGGTGAATAAAACTTACTTTATATTAAAACCAGGGATCAAATAACAGATTTAACTCTTGAAGCCTATGAGATGCACGAATTGTTAAAAAAAAGAGCTAAGGGAAATTGATAAACATTGGATGCCTAAAATGAAAGTTGTTAAAAACTTGATCTACGAGATATAGTATTACTTGGATTTTCAATGGGAGGAGGTGAAGTAGCTCGTTATCTTGGATGGCTCCGAACGCGTTAGTAAGGCAGTTTTCATGGGTACAATTTCACTGTTTCTGTTGAAGACTTCTGAAAAATCCAGGTGGTGTTGATAAGAATGTTTTTGAGGAAATCATGCAAGCCATAGCTGCAGATCGACTAGCATTTCTCTCCAACTTTTTCTCATATTTCTACAATGCCGATATTTTGAGAGGAAAAAGGGTCAGCGACGAGATTGTCCAATTCAGCTGAATGTCACATCCATAGCATCCCCAAAGGGCACTTTGGATTGCGTACAAGCATGGTTAACCGATTTCAGGGATCTTAAACGTATTAAGATACCTACATTAATAATTCATGGCGAACAGGATAGAATAGTTCCGTTCCCCAATTCAGGAAAGCGCATACCAGAATTTGTGAAGGAAAGTAAACTTGTAGTGATTGAGGATGGACCTCATAACATCCTATGGGCCCCATGCTGAAGAAGTCAATCATGAGCCTCTGGATTTTCTAAAATAAGGAAGAAGTAATTGGCCTAAATACTATTAAGATAGAAAAACAAGTATCAATGGAATAGTGACCAGACTCAATATTGTAGTTGCAAATATGCAAGCTGCTGCAGTTTTAATATTCAGATTGTAGGTAATGGCTAGAACTAGGCTGAGCATTGCAGATGGCATAGCTGCTTCAATTATGGTCACCTGCCTTTCAAGACCTCCCAGTCCAAACAGTAATACAATAAAGAATGCAATCAAGGGAGCTATAACCAATTTAATAATAGAAACTGAAAATACAGCCTCAAAATTTTCTTTTATTCCTTTTAATTCAAGTGATAAACCTAAAGATATCATGATAATGGGTATTGCAGCACTGCTTAAATAATTGAAAGTATTTGATATCATAAATCCAATTTCTAAATTTATGAAGTTTAAGAAAAGCCCCAGAGCTATTGCCCAGAGGGGTGGAAATATTAATGCTCTTTTAAGTATTGAAGAGTATTTTTCAGCAAATATTATTGAAAAAAAGATTCCAAATGCAATAAAAAGAATCATGGAACCCATGTCATAGAAAATTGCCCTGATAAGCCCATCACTTCCAAAAACACCCAATACTACAGGATATCCAAGAAAACCCGAATTAAACATTGAAGATGTGGTAACAACACTCCAGCGAGTTTTTTCAGAGTAGTTTCTTATTTTAGAGAATATGTAAGCCAATAACCCACAGAACGTACCTACAGTTAGACATATGACCGGTATGGGTGCAATAAATGGTAAAATATCCGTATCCATACGATACATGGCCATAAATATAAGGGCGGGCACTGCAATGTAAATAACAGTTTTATTTAAGATACTGGCATCTACAGCCCTTAATATTTTGGCTTTTTTTAATGAATACCCAATTATAATCATTAATATAATGGGGATGATTGTTTCAACTGAATTCATTTTATCAGCATTGGTAGTTTTTCTTGCAAGGTGATGGCATTTATACTATTAGATTTCGACAATCATTAATTAAAAGGTAATTCATTTATGAAATAGGAATTTGGCAATTGGAGTAAAATGAATATAAATTAAAATAGATCATTTTAAAGACCTAAAATTCTTTTAGATGGACAAATTTCAGATGAAAATAAAAGGAGCATGATTAGCCCACGCTTGAGGTTAATCTTAATCAGTCAGTGATACCTTCAGTTACTATCTTAAAGACAGCTTCACCTTCAGGTAAATGTGGACTATCCACCAGTCTTGCAATCCTTTTTCCAGCAAGTCCCTTTTTAAGCCATATTCTGTAGGTTGCAGCGTGACCAAGTACATGACCACCAATAGCTTTAGTAGGACTTCCAAAGAAAGCGTCAGGTCTTGCCTGCACCTGGTTTGTAACAAATACAGCTACATTATAGGTGTTTGCAATATTTTGTAGGGTATGTAGGTGCTGGTTTAGTTTTTGCTGCCTTACTGCAAGTGATTCTCTTCCAACATATTCTGCTCTAAAGTGAGCGGTTAGAGAATCCACTATGACCAGTCTTATGTTTACTCCGCTTTGAATAAGCTCGTTTACTTTATCTGCCATTAAAATCTGGTGACTTGAATTGAAAGCTCTTGCAATGTGTATTTTCTGCAGTACTTCTTCTGGATCAAGTCCGAATCCAGTGGAAATTTGTTCTATTCTTTCAGGCCTGAAGGTGTTTTCTGTATCTATAAAGACACATTCTCCTTCCAGTCCACCTTTTTCAACAGGAAGCTGAACTGAAACGGCGACTTCATGGGATATTTGACTCTTACCTGAACCGAATTCACCAAATACCTCTGTTATTGCTTGTGTTTCGATTCCACCACCTATAAGTTCATCAACAGCGCTACTTCCGCAAGTAATCCTCCCCACATCTTTTCTTCGTTCCATTACATCAAATGCAGTTTCAAAGTCAATTGATTCAGCTTTTCTTGCAGCTTCTATAACTTTTTCAGCAACACCTTCACCGATTTCAGCTTTTACACTGAGTTCTTTGGCAGTTGATGTTGCAAGTCTCATCATATCTGCAAAACCGGCATCTCTTAATTTTTGAGCAGTTTTTTCTCCAACGTTGGGTAAATCTTCTAATTCTACCATTTACAACTCTCCTCAAATTTTTATAAAATTAATCTTGGAATCTGTCCTGTAATAAAAAAATACAACATTATTTGAACTTAATATTCCATTTTAACTATCTTTTTGGCGATGAGCCTTATCTCCCCATTATATTCATCAAAGCTTGCATCTGCAATCACTGTAATTTCTCTGCCAATCAGGTCTTCCACTTTTTCAGCAAGAGATCCCTCATCTGCAGTCTTTGCAATCACTTCATTTGCCTCGTCTGTGGTCATTTCAATCAGTTCTTCAGCCAGTTTCCTGAAAAATGTTGTTCTAACCGTTCCAGTATCATCTTCCAGTGTACATGGAATTATCATAAGATAGTTAGGTTTTTCAATTCCCTCTCCACAAAAATCACAAACAAATGCATCATCCACGAATTCAACCCGTTTATTACAGTTTGGACACATTTCGTAGAGTATTCTATCTCCATAAGTGTCGGTAATTTTTCCACTTACTTTGATATTTTTATCTTCTTCCTCCAGGTCTTCAATTTTCCTGGTTTTGTATATTGAATCTTCAATTTCTTTGAGTGAAGGAATAGATTTGGCATCTTCTGATTTTGGTTTTATTACCATTGTAGCTCTTCCAACACTGAGTTCAACGGTATCATCTCTGAATCTAGGGAGTGCGTTTTTTATCCATATAACATCACCTTTTTTAAGCCCCATTTCTGCTTTTTCATCCCAGAATGATGCCCTTACAACTCCAGTATCATCAGCTATTTCCACAGATCTTACCATACCCATGGTTCCATTAGGCCTCTGGAATTCATTTATGTCATAAAGATTTAGCACACGGCCCATTATCCCAATTTCATCATTTTCACTTTTTATATCCTTTAAATCCTGAATTTTTATGGGTTTATACATTATATCTTCAAGCTGGTCAATTGAGGGGAGACTTAGAGCATCATCATCACTCATTTTAATTATTCTAACCGTTTTACCTATATTAAGTTCAACCTGATCATCTCTGAACCGTGTTTTTGCATTTTCGATTTTTATAAGATTTCCTCTGCTTAATTCTATTTTTGCTTTTTCGTCCCAAAAGGAAGCTTTTACCGCCCCTGTATCATCAGCAATTTTAACTGATCTTACAATTCCAACTGTACCATCACTTCTCTGGAATTCATTTGCATCATAAATCTCAATGATTCTTCCAAGAATATCTACATCATTTCCTTCGTCTTCAATCTCTTGTAGTTTTTCTATTTTAATGGGTTCGAGTTCTTTCTTATGTTCTTCCAAGATATCCTTTAAACCAGCATCATCTTCAGGATTAATGCTTATTTTGCTATTCCAGTTAGTATTTACCCTATATCCTTGTGAATAATCATCAAATTCAATATTTCCCCCGATAATTTTTAGAATATCTCCTTTATTTATCTTAAGATTTGTATCATCGTTCCACAAGGTAACCTTTATTTCTCCAGTGTCATCGGCAATTACTATAGACTTAACGTAGCCTGTGCTTTCATCTGAGCGCTGAAAATTAATTGTATCTTGTATTTTAGTTACAATACCAGTAAGCGTTATGCCGTTCATTTCATGAGCGTCACCAATTTTAATTATTTTTTCTTCATGCTCTGGAACGTTGAAATCCCCTTTAATAATTCTTCCATCCCATGAATGATTTAAGTTAACTTCATTGTTTCTTTCTCTGCTTCTTGCCCCTAAAATTTTAACAGAATCTCCTTCTTTAAGGTCTAATTCATTTATAATATCCACGTCTTTATTCCACAAGGTTAGAGATATTGAGCCGGTATTATCTTTTAAATCAATAATAACAAATTTTCCTTCTCGCCCATTACTATTAAATGTTCTTGTTCTTGAGATTCTAATGACTCTTCCAATTACATTAACCCTCATTTCACTTTTAATTTCAATAATTGGAGTTATATTTTCTTTATATTGTGGCATATTGTCAAAACTTTCTTCATCTAACTTTTTAATGGCTGATCTGGGATTTAAATGAGCTTCTTCATCTCCTCTAAATCCATCTCTTATATCAACATCAGTAATTTCAACTAAATTTCCCTCTTTGAGGTTTTTAAGTATTTTAGTTTTTTCATTCCACAAAACTACTTTTATTTCTCCAGTATTGTCCGCGATTTTTATATTTGCAACTTTACCAGGTTCTTTGGGCTTATCAGGATCAACTTTTTTTCTTTTAAATGTTTTGACATTGGAAATACTCATTATTCTCCCGATCAAACTTTGATGTTGTTTACCAAGTTCTAAATTGGCTATTTCTTTTGGTTTTTTTTCTTCTCTTTCATTAGATAAAGGGACATTCGCTTCATCAATGTATTCCCCTACTATCATTCTTGCAATATCCAGCTCATCCATGAAGCTTACGTCTTCATAATCCTTTTTCATTTCTTCGATTCGCTTTAAGAAATCATCGTATGAGATTTTATCGCTGATTCGCTGATACTCGTTCTTTATATCCTTTTCCATCTTGATGCCCTCACTTATAACCGACACATTTAAATTTTAGAAGAGTTAATTTAGTGTCATATATAATTGTAGATAGTATTTACAACACAATATATATGCTTAACTGCTAAAAATAGCAACTTTTTTTAGCCAAATAGGGCCTATCTTTGATTATAAGCTTTTCTAAATAGGTTAAAAAGTATTCAAACTATTTATGAGAAATATAAGGAGGATTACAGATGTCGATGACAATGGCAGAGAAAGTACTTGCCAGAGCTTCAGGTAAAAAAGAAGTGGAGGCTGGTGAGATAGTTATGGCAAACATAGATGTGGCTATGACTCATGATTTAACTGGACCTCTGTCTGTAGAAGCATTTCAGAAAATTGGGGTTTCAGAGGTCTGGGATCCAGAGAAAATTGTGATAGTTTTTGACCATCAGGTACCTGCAGACTCGCTTGATGCAGCTTTAAATCACAAAATAATGAGAAAATTCGTTAAGGATCAAAAAATAACCAATTTTTATGATGTTAGAGAAGGAGTATGTCATCAGGTTCTTCCAGAAAAGGGACATGTAGTTCCAGGCGAGGTCATTGTTGGAACAGACTCACATACATGTACTCATGGTGCATTAGGTGCATTCTCTACAGGTATAGGGTCAACTGACATGTCAATGGTTTTTGCAACTGGAAAACTATGGTTTAAAGTCCCAGAAACTATTAAATTTAATATAGAAGGGCAATTAGGATATAATGTCTATGCTAAAGATGTTGTGCTTAATATAATCGGACAAATTGGTGCTGATGGGGCAACATACAAGGCATGTGAATTTGGAGGGGAAACCACCAAAGAATTATCAGTATCTGATAGGATGGTACTTTGTAATATGGCCATAGAAATGGGTGGTAAGACAGGGCTAGTAGAACCAGACAAAAAAACTCTTGATTATGTTAACGCTCGATCAAGGAAATCTTACGAAGTATTAAAAGGAGATAGTGATGCTGCATCCCTCCAGATAATGGATATTAATGTCAGTGATCTTGAACCTCAGATTGCATGTCCCCACAACGTTGATAATGTTAAGGGAATTTCAGAAGTAGAAGGAACACCGATTGACCAGGTTTTCCTTGGATCATGTACAAATGGCAGAATTCAGGACTTAAGAGATGCTGCAAAGATACTTAAAGGAAAAAAAGTATCAGACAATATAAGAATGCTTGTAATACCTGCATCACGTGAAGTTTACACAAAAGCACTTAATGAAGGATTAATGAACATATTTGTGGATGCCGGAGCTCTTGTTTGTAATCCATGTTGTGGGCCTTGCCTTGGAGGTCATGTAGGGCTTATAGGACCGGGAGAAGTAAGTCTCTCCACTTCAAACAGGAATTTTAAAGGCAGGCAGGGAAGTCCTGAAGGAGAAGTCTATTTAAGCTCAGCAGCAGTTGCAGCAGCATCTGCGATCACAGGTAAGATAGAGAATCCAAGAAATAAGTAATTAATGGTGTTATTATGAAAGGAAAAGTATGGAAATTTGGCGATGATATTGATACTGATCTGATAGTGCCTGGAAGATATCTGGTACTCAGGGATGAAAAAGACCTTGCTGCATGCGCAATGGAAGGATGTGACCCTGATTTTGCAAAAAATGTTGATAAAGGAGATATAATAGTTGGGGGCAAAAATTTTGGATGTGGTTCCTCAAGAGAACACGCTCCAATTGCTATTAAAGGCGCGGGCATCGCTGCAGTGGTTGCAGAGTCCTTTGCAAGAATCTTTTACAGAAACTCGATTAATATAGGTCTTCCACTAATAGAAGTTAAAGGCATATCCAAACACGTCTCCCAGGGAGATGAAGTTGAAATTGACATGGAAAAAGGTATTTTAAAGAATTTAAACACAGGTAAAGAGTTTGAAATTAAGGCATTACCTGAATTTATGCTTGAAATACTGAATCATGGCGGATTAATTCCTTATTTAAAAGATAAAGTGGATGAAATTAAACAACAAAAAATTTAAATTAAATTATAATAAAAGAGATTTAATTATAGGATTAGGTGTTTTAATGTACAAAATAGCCGTAATACCTGGTGATGGTATTGGAAAGGAAGTAATGGAAGCAGCATTACACGTTCTAGAAGCTTTAGATGTTGAATTTGATTATACATTTGCAGATGCAGGAGACGAGTATCAGGAAGTATCAGGAATTGCACTTCCCCAGGAAACAATCGATATAGTAAAAAATTCCCAGGCATGTTTATTTGGAGCTGCAGGGGAATCAGCAGCAGATGTAATTATTAAATTGAGACAGGAATTGGATCTTTACGTTAATTTAAGACCAGTAAAGTCATATCCTGGAACTAAAGGTATTTTTGATGATTTAGATTTTGTAATTGTAAGGGAAAACACTGAAGGACTTTACATAGGAATTGAAGAAGAAACAGATGATGGAGCAACTGCTTTAAGGG
>DAVZ01000008.1:0-52032 GCA_002505765.1 Methanobacterium sp. UBA176
CTTGGAATAATAAAGGTATTGCACTTAAAGAAATTGGAAATTATATTGAAGCAATAAAGTGTTATGATCAAGCTCTACAATTGGATCCTAACCATGCGTCTTCTTTGAGTAATAAAGGGACATCACTTATTTATCTAAAAAAATATGAGGATGCAATTAAATATTTTGACAAAGCATTGTCTATAAACCCTGAGCATGTTGTAGCATGGTATTGTAAAGGCATAGTTTTGGGAAAATGTGAGAAATATGAAGAGGCTCTTGAATGTTTAGATAAAGTTTTAGAATTAGATCCCAATCATAATACAGCAGGGAATAATAAAGGCGTGATTTATGGATACATACATGATTGGGAAAAGGCTCTCCAATGCTTCAACGAAGATCTAAAAATTCATCCTAAAAGTTTCAAATCACGGTACGGCAAAGGATTAGTATTTAAAAACCTTGATAAACCAAAAAAAGCGCTAGAATGTTTTGAAAAGGCTTTGGAAATTAATTCCAATTTTGAACCTGCTAGAAAAGCCAGGGAGGAAATTCTATCTAAATTCTGAGTCACATTTTCATTATTTACAGGACTTCTCTTTAACACCAGCAACACACTGGATCTTATTTGGGGAAGAACATTAACAAATTCACCCCAGTAATAATAAAACAGAGATTATCCATAATATAACCAACATGACCATACCCGGCCAGAGTGAGCCTTACACGGGCCCTGTTGTGGAGTATGCGGGGTATGAGGGTGTGCAGAGTTTTGCCATAGCACTTACAAAGGTAACATCTTCCATGGTAGATGTGTGGATGAATGCCGGTGCTCCGCTTCTTAACACTACTGGTGCCTGGAAAGCTGCCTACGGCACATTCCTAACAGGTTTACTACTGGAGTACTGTCATGATCAGGTGGCGGACCTGGCAGCATCTAAATATAATGTTACCTGGGCCCGTACCAGTCCCATTGCAGTTGCAACAATCGACGACCCTCATAACACCTACCTCACACTGGAATGCGACCATGGGATGGGAATGACCGCAGTTGGAACTCCGAAGAATGTGTATGCATTTAATTTCGCCTGTTCTTCAGCTATTTCACCACTGGAATACTGGGTTATGAATCATATGTTCCCGGGTCTTCTGCTTAATGGTTCAGTAACCATGGGCTTGGGAGGAATGCTTTTAAATGGGACAGCCTTAGATATTTACACAAGTAATGGGTACGTGGTGGTTAAAGCAATAAACAGCACAGATAAGATACTGGTGATTGACCCGGAAACAGGTGTTGTAAGGGATATTCTGCCTAATAGTGTTATATTTGGTGCTTACTGTTACTATGACCTGCAGACGGATTTGGCTGTTGATTTAGGCCGTAAATTAATCAGTAACAATCCCTTTGAAGTGCCTGGATGGATTAAGTTCTTGCCGGGTTTGTGTATAAATCCCGACGATATGTACGATTTCCCAGAGGTCAGTATTTTACCAGTGATTATATCTTGTACTGTATTTGCACAAGATTCAGACTTCTTCACACAACCCGCAAACACAGAAGCAGTAAACATACTTTCAAATCTACCATCCAACTCAACCGAATTGGCAATAGGAACACTAACACTATTCCTTTCAAATGATTATCCAACATATGAAGAATTTCAGGAAGCCTGCTGGAAAGCATCTAATTTGCTAATGGAGTTGGCTAAAGATAATGATGTCGAAAAGCGTTTGGAGAATGGGGAAAGTTTACAGAGTATTATTGATGAAAAAGTAAGATCAACTGCAGGTATTCCAGATGATCCTAGAACTAATGATGATTACCTGAATGTGGGTGAAACAATTAAGAATCAAGTTAAAGATCTTAAAGATGCTATAGCTAATGGGAACACTCAAAAAGTTTTAATTATAGGAACTAAACTCACTCTTGAAGTTGCTTCATTACCTTTGGCAATAACTACTATATATCTGTATGAGAAATATAAAAAGTCTCAAAATCTGAAAAAATGAGTCATGATGAGCTAATTTATCATTCAAAATAATTTAAGGATTGGATTAATATTGAAATAAAATCAAAAAGTTAAGAATTTTCAGGATGTGAACAATGAGATTTTTTAAAAAGTCAAAGGAAAAATTATTGATTAAAGGAGTTAAACTCGCAAAAAACGATAAACATCAAGAAGCCATAGTTTTATACAATGAAGCGTTAGATTTAGACCCAGAATATGTTAATGGGTGGTATAATAAAGGTATTTCCTTTGGGAGGTTAGGGAAATACCTTGAAGAATTGAAATGTATGGATAAAATCGTCAAAATAGACATAAAAAATAATCTTGCTTGGAGTGAAAAAGGTTTTGTTTTAGGTGAGCTTGGAAAATATAATGAAGCTTTGGATTGCTATGATAAAGCCTTGAAGTTAAATCCAAAAAACATTAATTCTTGGATAAATAAAGGTGTTGCTTTAGTTAATCTAAATGACTTTCAACAGGCTTTAGAATGTTATGATAAAGCTTTAGATATTGATCCAAAAAATGAAATTGCTTGGATTAAAAAAGGCAGCGCTCTTGGAAAACTTAAAAAATATGATGAAGAGATTAAATGCTTCGATAAAGCCTTAGAATTAAACCCTAAAAATGCAGACATATGGTTTGTTAAAGGAATCGCTCTTAAAATAGTTAATAAACCTGATGAAGTCCTAAAATGTTTTGATAAAGTTTTGGAGTTAGATCCTGAGGATGAGGCTGCTAAAAAATACAGAGATGAAATTCTGTCTTCCACCTCTTGAATTGGCAAAATTGTTTATTTGAAGAAGCTGTTCAAAATCTTGTCAAATCTCAAAGTATAGAACAGGGCATTCACACAATAATTAATGAAATAAGTGTAATAGTGGATGAAAATGGTCAAGAAACTAACCAGTACAGTTCAGCACAATATAACGATGTCACAGAATATCTTTCCAACCCTTAATTTTTATGGAGGTGTTAATATGGACTTTAAAAGAGCTTTAATTGAAAATATAAAATTAATATTCTCCAAAAAGGGATTGGAAATAGCGTTCAAATCTAATATGGATGGTTATAGTGAAAAATTAAAAAAAGAAATATTATCCACAATATATTTCATACCTCTTATTTTCATTATAACTTATGTATGTTTGAGGTCATAGGGAACTTAATTTTTTATCATTTTTTTTGCTTTTTGCACAATTCCTGTGATGGTATATTTTTTTTATTTTAAGTTTTGATAGGGATGAATGAAAAATATCGAAATTTCAAATAAAATCAAGAAACATTAACCATCAAATGGAGCGAACGATAAACATTTGTATTATCGGGTAATTTATACAAAAAAAACTCCAGTTCCTGGTTTTGACCTGGATTTGAAGATGAAAAGGTAAATGGAATTTCTTTCTTTTCTTTATCCTTTAGGTAAACTGTATCATTTTTCAGGATATTTCCATTTAACTGTACTACAAGTCTGTAGGTAACATCGTCTGCTTCATGATTTACAATCCCAATAATTACATTTCCAGTTTGATTTACAGTTAGGTTGGTTGGATAATTACCTGCTTTCCCATCAGGCCCTAAAATATAAAATTCGGTAAATTTTTCACTTTGCTGTGGAAAAACGGCTATGTAAATCGTTGCACCAACTGCAATAATCAATATTACTATTAAAATTGTTGTTAGCGTTTTATCAAAGCGTTTTAAGTCACTCATATATATTCTTCCTTTATTTTAAGGTTAAGATTCAATTTATAGTAATGTATATTAAAAATATTTCAATTCAGTTCACTGTATCCTTAGATTATTATGTTTTGTAATTATTTTGATAAATACTTTAATTAATTATATTCAAATAATTAAATAGCTTTTTCTGTTAACATGATTGGAAATCCGATTTAAGTAAAAACATTTATATATTCAGTTGATCTTCTTATTTATCATGATCAATAATGTTGATATTGGAACTGCTATAAGTTATATGCTTGTACTAATTTCTGCAATTATAGCAGGATTACTTTTAAGGATTCCAATACTTCCAGAAAAGCCAATGAGAAACTCCTGGACAATAAGCATTATTTTCCCAACTTTAATAATTGCCATTGGTTTATATACAATTATCAATATATATGGATTTGGCAATATTTACTCTGGAGTCATTATTGGACTATTTTCAGCCTTATTTTCAAAATTTTTATTAGAAAAAGCGTTCCCACGACCAGATATAGAAGATAAATCCATAACCAAATCCGGGTGAATAATATTGAATGAAATAATAGCCATTTTAATATCCGCAGTCCTATCATGGATAAACTTTGTATTAATTGATATATGGATGGGGCTTCCTGAAGCTCCAGGCGTTAGAGGAGCTGAAGCAATCGGTAAAGATGTGGAGAAAAGAGGTGGAGATTTAGGAGGGGGTTTTTTTAAAGGAAATATTGTTTGCTCTCCAGATGCATCTGCTGGTACCTTGCTTGCATCATGTGCTTATTATGGATTTGGAGGTCCTGCAGGTGGATTAATCGCTGCATTATTTGTTTACTTTGGAAACAGAATCTGTGCAGATCCAGGATATGCAGGGACCACTGGAGCATTAACCACCACCTTTATAATATGGGCGGTTTCATTCATTGGAATAACGCCTAATTATTTCATAGTAGGAATGGTCATGGCTATATTAACAATTCAGGGACTTTATCATCCTTTATCATCAAAACTTATAGGAAAAATGGCAAGAAAAATGAACAGAAATGTTATTCAGGATTAAATGATGAAATAATAACGTTGGTAGAAGATTGAGTGGTATATTTATGATAGAAGAAACAATAATCTCCGCTATAATAATATATATGGTGTTAAGATTATTCATAACCCAGGATAAACTGGAAAGAATGCCATATCTAAACGTTATAAATTTTGGGGTGGCAGCAATCATCACATTGAAAAATCCCTCCCCACTTGGCGCAGTTGCGTCCATAATTTATTTTGTGCTTGCAACAGTAAGCGCAAATGCTATTGCATTTACCATTAATAAATTAAAGGAGATAGAGCATGGTAATGATTGAGTTTGTTTATGCAGCAGCAATTCTTATGTTAGTTGGAGCCTTTGGAGGGTTGCTTCAAACCCGTCCAATTGATAAAATACTACTACTGGCTGTTTTAGGAGATGGTTTAATTGCTATAATCGCAATATTCCAATATTTAGATGTTTTAATGATTTCATCATTTATGACTTTCGTTGGGATTGTCATATTAACTATTGGTCTTATAAGATCTCGAGAAATTAGAGGATCAAAAGAAGGAGGTATTTTATAATGGTATCTCCAATAGAAACTCTTCCATTAATATCATTTTATTTAGGGACAGCACTGCTGGTTGTTGGCTCAATAGGTGCTGTATTTGGACCTAAAACCTCAGAAGAGCCAATAAATCGTATTATAAACCTTAATGTGCCATCAATAGGGTTGGCACTGATATTTTTGAGCTATAATTACACATTAGCCATGTTAACATTTCTCAGTGTAAATACAATGTTCTATATTATAATATTTAGGGCAATCATACGTTTAGAGGAAATGGAGGCATTAATTTGATTGGAAGACTCTTTAATAAATTAGCAAATCCAGATCAGGTCCCTAAAATATTTGCATTTGTTATAATAGTGGTATTATTGTTTAGTTTAACATTATCTTTTGAACTTAATCAAAATCAGCTCTATCCAAAACCTGCACCTCAAGTACAGATTGAGTTAGCCAAAAAAAACATTGATATAAGTTATAACTTAGCTCCATACAATCGTGGCGGTCTACCATTGGATCCTAACAATAAGGGTATAGTAAAATCACAGTATTATACACCCTATGAAGGCTGGATTACTGCGTATCTTACACCTTTTTCAGAATGGTTAAGGGATATCTCATATCATCTCGGTACGACCATTGTAGCTCATCCTGGAGGAATTTTAGATGAAATATTGTATTATACAAGAGGATTAGATACCATACTTGAATCAACCATACTGTTTGCAGCATTTACAATAGCATCATGGGTTATACTTAATAGAACTGGGAAAAAATAGGAAATATTAAAATAACTGAATAGATATCAGAAGATTTAGAAAGATAAGAATATAAAAAGGCTAATTGACAAATTCTGTTCAATTGGACAGATATCCATAATAATCAAATAAATAAGGAGATGAAAATGGACCCAATGATAGATGCAGTTGTTCCGGCAGTTGTTCCACAAATATTCATAAACATGTATCCAGTTGCGATTATTATTGCAATTATAACAGCCGTTACTGGTCTATTAGGAATCATACTTGCAAAAAGTGACTTCCAGAAGATTCTCCTGATTCAGGTGGTTACCTATGCTATGCTTTTAATAGTGGCTGCAGTAGGAACGGATCTCGCGGAGGCCCTGATTTTACCAGGTCTTGTTGTATCATTAGCTGAAATACTTGTAGTATCAGAGATATTAATCTCCAGAGAAGTGACCCGAAGGTCAGAAAAAGGTGAAGATCCTAGAAAACTGAAATTAAAATTTAATCCAATTAAAATGGAAGTTATAAAAACCGCCCTTCCTGTTACCTCTGTAGTCACTGTTTTATATGGTGCTATATTAACAGGTTTTACTGGAGGAGCAGTTGCAGGGGCTGGAATACTTATCTATCTTTTTGTGGGGAAGCTTCGAGGATTTTCTCATAATTTCTGGGAGGAAATGGTGGGTATATCAGGTGTGGCCTGGGTTCTGTGGCTTTTAGGATTTTTATTATATTTTTTAAACCCTCAACTCTGGCTTGTTGCTCTTTTCATGTCAGGCGGAGGAATTGTAATTAAGGTTGCTTTAAAACTTGGGCTTTTAGGAATGCTTGGAAGAGAGGAATTTAACAATTGATTTAGATTTATTTGACAATATTTACAGGAATTTATCAGTAATTTGGTGTATTAAAATGAACGATATCGTTGACATTAATGGCTTAATAATAGGGCATTTTCCTTTCGTTGATATAGTGCCTTATATCACACCATTTTCATTGGCCCTTGTAGCTACAATAGTCACATTCACAGTTTTTCTGGCTATAAGTAATCCAGAATATAGATCTATTACTCGATTCAAGGAAGATGTTGTAAGAAAAGAGACAGTTGAGAAAAAAGAAGCAAGATTTAGAAGATTTATGACCATACTTTGTGGTGTAGCTTTGATAGGGGTAGTGACTACAGGAGATATCTTTAATTTTGCATTATTTGTTTCATTAACAGGCATATCCAATATTGGAATATTTGCAGGAATTAAGGATACCCATGTTTTAGACGCTGCCTTCCAGTACGGTTTAGTGCTGATGATATGCTCACTACCACTTTTTGGCGGCGTGGCCCTGATACTTGCAAATACTGGTACTTTAAGTTTGGGTGTTCTTGGAAATTTGCCTTCAAATCAAATAATTAACGTTGGAAGAACTCTTCTATTAATTGGAGCAGTGGGTGAAGGTGCTCTGGCACCATTTTTTGCAACCAAAGTTGAGATGATAAGGGCGAAAGGAGCGCCATTTATAAACATGATGCATTTAAGCTCTCTTATGGTATTTACAAGAATTATAGAACTTTTATTAATATTAGGATAAAGGATAAATAGTTTAGACAAATATTAAAAGGTTAAAGTAACTTTTATTAACATCAGTATATACAAAGCAAAAATAAAGATAAATTTTAGAGATTAGAATATTTACTAAATTATAATAATAAGAAGATCAAAGATATTGGAAAAGGTGATTTAATGGGAAAAGAGAACGAAATAAAAAACAAAATCCTTGCAATAGTCACATCTATTCCTTTATTACTTGGAATATTCTTAAA
Source organism: Methanobacterium sp. UBA176 (assembly GCA_002505765.1). Taxonomy (GTDB): domain Archaea; phylum Methanobacteriota; class Methanobacteria; order Methanobacteriales; family Methanobacteriaceae; genus Methanobacterium_D. The sequence goes on from DAVZ01000008.1 coordinate 7,841, forward strand.
TCTCCCTCTGGCAGTAACAATTGCAATTTTGGTTGTTTTTGTTCCTATATCAACTTATTATGTTGGGCTTGTACTAATGGCTAGGGCAAAAAACAAGGAAGATGAAGAAAAACGTAAAAAAATTACATTTACAGGATATTAAGTCCATAATAATAATTTATAATAAATCTCATAAAACTGATACTTTAAATATAACTTAAATGAGTGAATAAAGATTGTTTATCGTATATAAGATGAATATAAGCAATATAGAGTAAATACTGAGGAAATAAAGAGAATTGCAAAAAAAATTATTTATATTGAGCATATAGTATTAAATAATATGTGTAAATGGTGATAAAGAAATGTATTATCCAGTAAATTTTAACCTTATTTATATATTGCTGGAGATAATCACTGCGTTTATCTTCGGAGGCCTCTTGTTAGGGCTTCATAGAAAAGTCATGGCAAGGATACAGGGAAGACCAGGTCCACCCATCGTCCAACATCTTCTTCATACATTTAAATTCTATATAAAGGAGCTTTCAATCCCTAATACCTCAAGTATGCCCCTTTATGTTGCAATAGTACTGGCCATGGATGCAGTGTGGATACTTGCCCTTATAGTCGGACCAATCCTGGGAGGATCTTTTTTAATTATAATTATGTGTTATGCAGTTCATAAAGTTGCAGAACATGGAATAGGTCTTGCATCAGGATCCCCTTACACTAAACTTGGAAGTACACGGGCTGTTCTTTCAGCGACAGCAGAAATGCCCCTAATTGCTGTTCCCGCACTTGTATTCTTTAAAACCGACACTTTATTGTTAGATGGTATCATTAATTACCAGATAGTAAACGGATCTTTATTTACCCAGTTACCACTTGTAGCTCTTGCAATGTTTGTCCTGGTACTTTCAAAAACTCCTTACAGTCCATTTGGAATCGTCTGGGGTAAAGATATTGTATCAGGTTATAAGACAGAACATTTTGGAGTAATAAGAGGAGTGATGATGATGGGGGAAATTTTAGCATTCTTCGCTCTGCTCTGGTGCTTTATCACCATATTCTTTGGAGGAATAATAACCGCCCCACTTGCATATATGGTAGCTATGACCGGGATTACAGTAATTTTAGCATTTATATGTGCCCTTACACCGATGGTAGCGCCATATCATGCTGTGATGATTCAATGGATATTTGCAATTCTTGCCGTAGTAAATGTTCTGCTAATATGAGGTGTTAAGATGGAAAAACCATATATATACTTATCAATACTAATGATTATTGTTTTAATCATGGTATTTGTTGCAACTGCTGCTCTACAAACAAAAATTGCTGTATATGCCATTATATTATTTTCATTCATACTTTTACTCTTTTATATTAGAGATAAATCAGAAAAAATTGAGGTAATATCCATGTGGTTCGCATTGATGATGTTTATTATTACAGCAGCTTTAATATTCCAAACAGGAGGCTTTTAATACATGGCATATTTTGATTATCTGCCTCATTTAGTGTTATTTACAATTGGAACACTCATAGGATTAGAAATAAGTTATAAATGGCATAGTGAACCATTCGTGAAAAAAAAAATAGAACCCGTGCCTCTCATCCTGGCATTGATTGGTGGAGGTTTAATGATATTCTATGCTCCACTTGGTTTACTCTTTATCGGATTTGTAATTGGAATGAGACCAGGATACGGTATTTATGAAAGTGTAATTGGGATTTTATTTGCCCTAATTTTGTGGGTGACCCTATGAATGATGAAACCATAAAAAAAATTAAAATGTGGAAACTTGAAAGCTATGCTTACAAAGATAACGTGTTAAAACCGTTATCTGAGCTTTTTGACATGTCAATTGAAGAAGTAGAAGATTTATTAGTAAAAAATTTGGATATGGCAAGAATTGAGTCATCACACTCATCAGCAGAACAGGCAAAACTATTTAGACTGGAAAAACAGATAGAACTGGACCTGGGGTTAGATTATTTATCCCATATGGAACTTCTGGATGCTCATCAAATAGATTCAATAAGAGAAGAAATGATAAATGAATTAGAAAGCTCAGGCAAACTAAACTATGAATCTAACTCCAATGAATATAGAAAATTAATTAAAGATGCGAAGGAGAAGATATTGAAAATCTTAAGAGATTAGATTCATTAGCTTTTGACATCGTTTGATAATAGAGGATTTAAAAATATTTGAAGAGGTACGATTGATGCTTAAAGATTTTATTAGAAAAAGATCCATTCACATATGCCTGGTATGTACTGGGGGATGCAATGGATGCGATATAGAAGTTGCAGCACTTCTTTCACAAAGATACGACCTGGAACAATATGGTATCTTTCTTCATAATAATCCACGTGAATGTGACGCGCTTCTGGTTACAGGAACTGTCGCAAAACAGTGGCAGGAGAAGCTTGTGGAGTTTTATGACAAAGTACCTGAACCTAAAGCCGTAGTGGCCATAGGTGCATGCGCTTTAAGTGGCGGTATATTTCAGCAGGAAGGAGACAAAGTGAGTGCACCTGTGAGTGATATTATTCCAGTGGACGCAGAAGTCCCTGGATGCCCACCAAGGCCTGCAGAGATTGCAAGCGCAGTATTGAAGTATGTACCACCTGCGCTAGCCAGTTATAGGAGGAAAAGTTAATGTCTTACATTCCAATAGGTCCTATTCATCCCGGATTAAAAGAACCTTTGAGATTAAAACTTAAAACAGAAGGAGAAAATGTTGTCGATGCAGAGGTGGATTTAGGCTATTTCTATCGTGGCGCAGAACAACTTGCAAAGGGAAAACCATGGCAAAAAGTTGCCTATCTTACAGAAAGAGTGTGTGGTATCTGTTCTAATGCACATCCTATAACTTTAATTGAAGGGTTAGAAAAAATAGCCGAATTTGTGCCATCTACCAGAATACAATTTTTAAGAGTGATTATGGCAGAGTTAAACAGGATTCACAGCCATTTACTCGCCAATTCAATATATTTCCTGGCTATAGAGCATGAAACATTAGGCATATACCTTCTGAATACTCGAGAAAAGATACTGGATCTTTTAGAAATGATCTCAGGAAATCGTATTTTATACTCCTGGAATATTGTTGGCGGAGTCAGGATGGATATTAAAGAAAGCCATTTAAAAAAGATTTTAAAGAACTTAGACGAGGTTGAATCTGAAGTATTTAGAAACAGGAAAATGTTTAAAACAGGTCCTTTTTTAGGTTTAAGATCAAGGGATATTGGAAAAATGAGCAAGGAAGATGCCATTGGTGCACGGGCTGTAGGGCCAGTAGCAAGAGGATCTGGTGTTAAGTTTGATTGGAGGATGAAACATTCTACTTACATAGATTATTTTGACTTTGAGCCAATTTATAGAAATGAAGGCGATAATTATGCCAGGATTATGAACAGATTTGATGAAATATTGCAATCTATAAATATCATCAGAATGGCTATTGATGAGTTACCTAACGGCCCAATCCGTGAAGAGTGTGAAATCCCCCCAGGAACAATAGATTACAGGTATGAAGCTCCTAGAGGAGAACTGGCTTATATATTTGAGACAGCACAATACGGAATCATAAGAAACATTACTATAAGAACTCCAACCATAATGAATTTAGAGGCTTGTGTAAAGCATATGTTCAAAGATTCTCCAACCATTGCTGATGCAATTGCTATATACCAAACAATAGACCCATGTATAGCATGTACTGAAAGGGTGATAGTATTAAATGAAAAAGGAGAAAAAACTGAATTTAAAGGTTTGCAAAATGTTGTAAAAAAATATGGAACATCACCAAAAACAGGAATGACATCCCAAGGAAATAATAAATAATAAGATTTATGATAAGATTAAATAAGCACAATTAGAGATGGAAAGGTTATAAATTATAAAAACAAAAGAGCATGAAAGATAATTAAGCTTCAAAGCAATATAAAAAAAAATAATTATTTGAAATCAAGATTTAAAGGTGTATTAAATGTCATCAGCTATATGGTATCTTTATGAAATAGCAAGAAAAAAATGGGTAGATAGATTTGTAGAGGCTAAGACAGAGCCAGAAATAGCTGAAATTCCTTCCAGATTTAGAGATTTCCCTGAGGTTCAAAAAGAACTTTGTATTTCCTGTGGTGCCTGTATATTTTCATGCCCTTCTCCAGGCGCTATAAAACTGGTTAGAGATGAAGAAGAGGAATTGATCTTTCCAGTTATAGATGTAACTAAGTGTATAAGATGCGGATTCTGTGTTGAAGTTTGCCCAACTGAACCAAAAACTTTAGTAACAGGTGAAAATTATCTTATAATGGAAGAATATCAAATACTACCCAAGGAAAAGGTTTATATAGCCGATGAATATCTCTGCATTAAATGTAAAAAGTGTGTGGAAGCCTGTAACATTGGAGCAATAAGTTTCCACAATAACATGATAGTTATAGATCAATCAAAATGTGTATCCTGTGGAGATTGCATAAATGCCTGTCCAGTGAAGGGCGCTATTAAAGAAATATTTATTTTAAATATTGACGAACAGAAAGAAATTATTAAAACCATTACCAAAGATCTTGAAAATTATATAAACGTCGAAATTGAAAAAATGAGGAAAGAACCTGGATTTGATCCAGAAAAGATAATTAAAATGGAATATCCCCTTGAAGAGTTTATGGAAATGGGACGTAGCATAATTCCCAATGAAGAAATCATAATCAGCACCCTGGAAAAGGTAACTGATAGGCTTAAAATGAATATAATTATCTGGGACGAAAAGTTATGCAATAACTGTAGATTATGCGTGAATGAATGTCCAATGGGTGCCATTTCATATGATGAAGAACAAGGAAAGGTAAGAAGAGATCCCAGAGAATGTCTTAGATGCAGTATTTGCCACCAGACCTGTCCATTTGGAGTTCCAGAACTTTATGTGGCCAGATTTTTATTGAAAGATGAAAAAATCCTTATTACTTTAAAACCCTCAAGATTACTTATAAGGGATTAAAAAACATTAATCAGTTAAATTCAATCTCCAATAATTTGTTAGCTAATGAAAAGAATGAATAAAATCATCCATGAAACCAAATAAATTACAATTTAAAAATAAACGGTGTTTACGATTTTCATATATTCATGAGGTTAACGCTATCTCAAATATTATTTAAATGGAATTTATATTCTAATCAACGACTATAAGGGGTGATAAAATACCAGTAAGTGCAAAAAAGGCTTACAAGCCCTTAAGGGAAATAGAAGTCGAATATGAAATAGATGATAAAAAATGCAAGGAATGTAAAGATAGACCCTGCCTTGAAGCATGCCCAGTTGATGCTCTGCATGAAATTTCACCTGATAATCATATAGAAATAGATGAAAAATGCATTGGATGTGTACTCTGCAGAGAAGCATGTCCCTATGATGCTATAAAGATGAAAACAACTCTATCAGAGCCCTTAAGAGAACCTGTTCCGGTTATTAGTCCTAAATTATGTCTTAACTGCGGAGCATGTGTAGGGGCGTGTAGAACTGGGGCCATTGAACTGGTAGCTTCAGGTGGTGAAGAAATTCACAGTGTTATGGATGAAGATAAGTGTATAAGGTGTGGTTACTGCGCTAGAGTGTGTCCTGCTGAGGCCATAAAATATGGTGAAATTTTACCAAGGTCTGTAACGGTTGGAAAAGCAGTTTCCATAAATCAAGATGAATGTGTAGGTTGTATGACATGTACAAGAGTCTGTCCATCTAAAGGAGCTATTAATGTAGGTCAGGTAAGCAAATTACCATTTATAGATCCATCATACTGCGCAAGATGTGAAGAATGCATGAATGTGTGTCCATCGGCAGCCATTAAATATTCATCAAGGAAAAAAGCGTATGAGAAATTCGCTAAAATAAAAACAATGGAAATTGTATCTGAATTACTTGAAAAAGAAACAAAAAGGCTTGCAGGTGATGCAAGTAATATTGATAGCATATTTAATAAAATTTCACTTGATTTAAGCCATGGAAATACTGACGACGAATTTGAAATTGATGTAACAGACAGGATAAATGCAGATATAGAATCTGCTGTGGACGGGGATCTGGACATTGAAGATTTAAAGGATATAGTTAAAATCACTTCTCCAACAAGAAATATAACCGTTATTGAGGAAAGCTGTATTGGATGTACCTTATGCATGAATGTATGTCCAACAAGCGCCATTGAACTTGAAAAGCCGTCTCCAGTGCATATTGGGGATGAATGTGTTCGCTGTGGTAGATGTATTGAAGCATGTCCACTTGAAGCTATTTCCTTAAAAGAAGAACATTTTGAAGCCAGGGATGACAGGATATATTATGTTAGAAAGAATCTGGAAGGTCCAAGAACTGGAGAGGTTACTGTTAGTAGCGAATCATGTCAATTGTGTGAAGTATGTGTAAATAAATGTCCAGCAGATGCAATGACCATAGAAGATGACTGTGTGGTAGTGGATAGAGAAAAATGCATATTATGCGGCGCATGTGAAGTAATATGTCCTCTAAATGCAGTGAGATTAAAAACCTAAAAAAGGAGGAGGTGAATTGAGCAAAAAGGTGTTTATTTCTGATTGTGAAGGCCCCATATCTATAAATGACAATGCATTTGAGCTTACAGGTCATTTTATTGAAGATGGAGAAAAATTTTTTACTGTGGTTAGCAAATATGATGATATTTTAGTTGATGAAGTAAAAAGAAGGGGGTATAATGCTGGAGGAACTTTGAAATTGATCGTCCCCTTCCTAAAAGCGTATGGTGCCACAAATGAAAATATAATAGAATTTTCAGCTAAGAATGTGCACCTTGTACCTGGAGCAAAGGAGACAATGAGTTTTGTAAATAGCATCATGCCCTCATTTATAGTAAGTACCAGTTATAAACAGTATATTCAAGCCCTGTGTGATTTAACAGGCTTTCCATTTGAAAATGCATATTTTACTTCGCTGGACGTTGACCAGTGTTCATTAGATGAAGATGAGAAACAAAAGCTAATGAAATTTAGAAAAATCATCATTGAAAACCCTGATTTTGAAATACTGGATAAGATATTCTGGGATGAAATATTAAAATTGTCCATTCATGAAATAATGAAAAATGTAAATCCAGTTGGAGGGGAAGGGAAAAAAAAAGCAGTACTGGATATTGTAAATAAATATGGGTTTGAAGAATCAGATATAATGTATGTTGGAGATAGTATAACAGACGTTGAACCTTTAAAATTTGTAAAAGAGAGTGGTGGACTTGCAATATCATTTAACGGAAATGAATATGCAGTTATGTCGGCAGAAATTGCAGTTATGGCCGATAACACAGTTATTATATCAATCATAGCAGATTTATTCAATAAATTTGGGAAAATTAAAGTCATTAATTTCATTAAATCATATATGGATAATCCTGAGGATGCTCTTAATACATATACAGTAAACAATGACCTTAAAGAAAAAATAAAGCAGGTAAACCTCCCTAAAATTGCCCTGATAACCGATGAAAATTATGAAAGAGTGGTAAATGAGAGTAAAATCTTCAGAAATATTGTAAGAGGAGAAGCAGTAGGTGCTCTTGGATGAGGTTAAACTGGTGGAAAAAATAAAATGGTTGAAATAGAAAATACATACTCTGAAGCTTTTGATGGAATATGCAGCCGGGTGATTATAACAGCCCATGATAAAGAAATACTTCAAAGAGCAGCTTATGATGCCACATCAACCCCTGGAACTGTAATAGGTCGTGTTGAAGGCGGAATTGAAGGATGGCTGGATAAAGATGAAACTCCTGACCATAGAAATGGAGCTATACTCCAATTCTGGTATGGGAAGGAGGATATAGAAAAGTTCAAGGTTGAATTATCCTACAGAATAAGGCAGGATATTCTTGTTAAACCATTTACAGCTCTTTTCGATGCCTCAGTTGATCCGGCAGGTAAAATTGACATGATGAAAAATGTAGGGCACTGCGGTGACGGTTATGAATGGATAGAAAATAGATACGGGCGTGAAATGATAATTGTACCCATTGCCATACCTGATTTTAAGATAGAAAGCACAGTTGGATATATGAGGGGAGTTATGGGGGCGAACTTCTGGTACATGTGCAACAGCAGGGAAGCAGTTATGGAAGCTGGTAAAAAGGCACTGGATGCCATAGGTAAGGTAGAAGGTGCTATAGCTCCATTTGATATATGTTCTGCTGCATCAAAACCTGAAACTAACTACCCATGGATAGGCCCCACCACAAATCATCCATACTGTCCCTCCCTTAAAGAAAAGCTTGATAGGGAATCTAAAGTTCCAGATAATGTTAAATACATTCCTGAAATTGTGATAAATGGCCTTAACATTGATACGGTGAAAAAAGCTATGAAAACAGGGATTGAAGCTTTAAGTGATGTTGAAGGTGTGGTTAAAGTTTCTGCAGGAAACTACGGCGGCCAACTGGGCGATCATAAAATCTATCTAAAGGATTTATAGTATTAGAGGTTTTAAATGAAAAAACTGGATGTTGTAGGGTTTGGAGCATTAAATGTAGACAGGCTGTATAATGTTAACAAAATAGCTCATGAAGATGAAGAAGCGTTTATAATAGATTTTAATCAATTTTGTGGAGGTTCTGCTGCAAACACGATTACTGGACTTTCAAGACTTCATATGAAAACAGGATTTATAGGTAAAGTAGCAGATGATAATGATGGAACTCTTTTACTTGAAAATCTTCAAAAAGAAGGTGTAAATACTGATGGGGTTGTTAATGGTCCCAATGGAAGAAGTGGAAACGTTCTTGGATTTGTGGATAAGAAAGGCCAGAGGGCACTGTATGTAGATCCGGGAGTAAATGATCTGATTGAATACAGTGAACTTGAAATGGAATATATAAACAGTTCAAGGATTTTACATTTAACATCATTTGTTGGAGATTCATACAGGGTGCAGGAAAAAGTTTTAAAAGAAATAGATGATGATGTTGTGGTCAGTCTTGACCCTGGAAGGATTTATGCAGAAAGGGGCTGGAGTTTCCTTAAAAATATTTTAAACAGAACAGATATTATCCTTATCAATGAAGAAGAATTGAAACTTTTAACAGAAAAGAGAACATTCAATGAAGGAGCAGAATTCCTGTTGAAATCAGGTATAAGAAATGTAGTAATTAAAAGAGGAAATAAAGGGGCTTATGTAACCAATGGAAATGAATACTATGATCTGGAGCCTTTTAATGTTAAATGTATAGATACAACAGGAGCAGGAGATGCATTTAATGCAGGATTTTTATACGGCTTTCTTAATAATAAAGATATCAAGAAATCAGGCAAAATAGGAAACTTTGCAGCTTCATGCTGTATAATGGAGCGAGGGGCTGTAAAGGGATTACCAGATCAATCAAGGATTGAAAAAACATTCTACCTGAAGGTGTAATTATGGATATAACGTTTAAAAAGGACAAAAAAGCGCTGCAGGACGAGGTCATCCGTAAATCAATGGATTTAGAAGAGAATGGATATAAACCAGAAATTGAAGAATGTGAATTAGAGGGTAAATTTATCACCATCTCACCAACATGCATAAGATGCAATTTATGCGCTGAAGAATGTCCTGTAGGAGCTATATCTAAAGCAAAAGCAGGTAAACGTGCTAAAGTACTTGAAAACTGCGTTAAGTGTGAAATTTGTGCACAAACATGTCCCGTTAAGAGCATACATGTTTTAGAAACCATATCTTCTGTAAATGAAGAAGATGTTAAATACCGTTTAAGAGATCTGAAAATACCTCACAGAAAGCTGAAAATGAAAAGTATCAGTGTAGATAAAGAAAAATGTGATTCCTGCCCCATGTGTGTTAAATTTTGCCCTACAGGTGCCATAAAAATTGATGGGGAAACTGCAGTTATTGATACCGGTGCCTGTATTGGCTGCGGTGCGTGTGTCAATGTATGTCCAGAAGGTGCAGTAACACTTGAAAGAGAGTTAGGTCCTGTAATAAAAACTAAAATGCTTGATATTGACCGGGAAGCATGTGTTTCCTGCGGGATATGTGAAGAAAACTGTCCTGTAGAAGCAATTAAACTCGAAGACAGTGAAATAGTATTTTCAGAGGATAAATGTATTTTATGTGAAGTATGCTCAAATAAATGTCCTGTAGGTGCATTAAAACTTGAGAGGGTAACCAATGAAAGTTAAAGAAATAATGGATAAGGAATATATATATGCGTTTCCAGATCAAGACATTGTAGAAGTGTCTCTAATGATGGAGAAGAAAAAGAAGTTCACAACGCCAGTTGTAGATGATAAAAAAAAGCTTATTGGCTGGATAACTTCTTTTGATGTTACAAGGGGATTCAGGGAAGGTCATAAAAAGGTATCAGATATCATGCATTCTAAAGATGACATTGTCCATGTACATGAAGAGGATCCTGCAAGATTCGCTGTTTTAGAAACTTCTAAACATAAAGTAGTTAGTATTCCTGTTCTGGATGATAATGATACTGTTACTGGAGTTGTAAGAACATTTGACATTGTAAAAACATTATCACATCTTTATGAGATTAAACTTTACAGGATATTTGAAGCAATGGCAGAAGAACTTAAAGGAGTTAGCTGGGAAGAGCTTATGGAAGCTGCTGCCATAATCACAAGAAGAAGGACTGGAAAGAGAATAAAACCAGAAGAATATGAGAAAAGAATTAGAGAATCAACATTTGGAGAGGCAATCTGGGCTACAGGGGGACTTGAAAAGTTTTTTGTAGGTCTTATAGCTATTGGTGAACTGGTTATAGCAAGAAAAGTAGCGAGAGCAAGATAATAATTATTTCCATCATTTTTAATGGATATATTAACTTTTTTTGGATATTTAAAAAAAAAGGAAGATAAGTTAATTTACTTTCTTTTTGGTAATGCTAATCCTGCAAGAACCATTAAAACAGCCATTACAAGCATTCCAAGGGGTAAACCTGCTTCCTGCATTGGTACTTCTTCACCTGCAGCAGCAACTACTGGTTCTTCACCGAATGCAGCAACCGGAAATTCTTCGCCTGCAGCAGCCTCTCCGTTTTCATCTATAGCAGCAGGTGGTTCTTCTTCACCGCCAGCAGCGGCTGGGATAAATACAAGTCCTGCATCCCATGATGGATCAATTATACACTTTATCAGGTCAATAGGTCCTGCTATACCGCTTGCATTAGGATCGCTGTCTACTGAATCGTCAGTTCCCTGATTTTGAGGGCTGAATTGCCATATTTCACCGGTACCTGTAGGAAGTATGAATTCTAACCAGTAAATGCCTTTAACAAGATTGGTAAAGCAATAAATTCCACTACTATCTGTTTTGGTGGTGGCGATTTTTTCAACTGGTTCACTGGTATTTCCCTTCCATAAGTTTACAGTTACATTTTCTATGCCTTTTTCTTCCTGGTCTTGAATTCCGTTAGCATTGCTGTCGTTCCAAACGCGATCACCAATTGTGGATTTACATTTTTTAGGATACTTTACTTTAGGTGGTACACATTTTGCTTCTGCATGTTTGGGTTTATCACATTTAGTTTCATCAAATTTTTTTCTATCATTACATACTGTTGGGTTTGGTTGACATTTTTGTTCCTTGCTTATTTTTGAGTAATAATTATTAATATCTGAATTTTGATGGCTAAACTGACACTGGGTAGATTTATCAATGGAATATTCATTTATGTCTGTTGCTGATACGAATCCACTAATGGTAACTGCAAAAATAACTGTCATAAACAGTAATAATCCATTTTGAATACCTTTTTGCATTTTTTTCACCTCCAATGCTAAATTATTCGTCATATGTATTATGGTATTAAAATTATTTAATATTAACTATTATTATATGAGTAATAATAATTTATTATAAATAAAAGGAGAAAAAAGAATTTCATTACTTTCTTTTTGACAATGCTAATCCTGCAAGAACCATTAAAACAGCCATTACAAGTACACCAACAGGAACTCCTGTTTCCTGCATATTTACTGTGTCTTCTCCAGCAGCCGCTACTGGTATTTCTTCTGGGTCTCCACCACCTGCAGCAGCAGGATCTTCCTCACCGCCTCCGGCTGCTGGATCAGTGACTGGAGGGTCTGTAGGGTCTACAGGATCTGTACAATTTTCACTTGTTTTACAATGGTCGTTACATTCATAACAACTTAATTGGTTACAGGTACATTTATCAGGGATATGGCTCTTACACTTGTCTGAATCATCACATGCAGGTCCTATAGCTGATACGAATCCACTGATAGCAGATGCGATCACGACAGTCATCAATATGATTGCCAGAGTTTTTTGCATACTTTTTTGCATTCTTTCACCTCCTTCATAATATGGTATTCAATAATAGTATTATGTTAATAATTATATTTAATATTAACTATTAATATATGAGTAATACAAAATAAATTATAAAATAATTATTCTTAAACCATAAAAACAAATAATAAAATAAATAATCTTTTTCTTTGGCATTAATATTAATTTATGGCTAATAAATAGATTATAACCATCTAATAATCAAAAATCTTTATATATATGTGTAATTTTTAAATTTAAAGTTAAAATTTAATGAAAAATAGCATACTGTATATAAAAATAACTATAAGAATAAACAAATTATTAAAAGTTTTTGAACAGGTACAGAATATGTGTGGAATTGCAGGAATAGTTGGAAATAATATAGCCAGAGATCTTTATCAAATGCTAAATTCTATAAAACACAGAGGTCCAGATGGTTCTGGAGTTTTTGTAGATAATAAAACAGCTTATGGTAATCTGGATGATATAAAGATTCCGGAAGGTTCCTTTGGAATGGGTCACAATTTACTCTCAATTGTTGGGTGTAAGAGTGGGCAACCACTGATTAAGGATAACTTAGTTCTTGCTGGAAATGGAGAAATATATAACTACAGAGAGCTTAAAGACCAGTTCAAACCCATTTTGAGTACAGATTCAGATTTTGAAATCGTTTTAAACATTATTAAGGAATTTTATAATGATTCTCTTTGTGAAGCTGTAATCAAAACCATTGATTATCTGGATGGGGATTATGCGTTTGCTGTTTATGATGGAAGAAATTTTGCAGCAGTAAGAGATCCTTTAGGAGTTAAACCTCTTTATTATGGAGGGAACAAATTTTTTGCATTTGCTTCAGAGCGAAAATCCCTCTGGAGCGTGGGTATAAATGATGTAAAGACACTTACTCCAGGTTCATTGATATACAACAAAGAAATATTAAAAATAAAAAATAAAGAAACTAAAATAGCTTATTTAAACTCCCTTAAAAGCCTGGATAAAACACATTTAAATAAAAAAATTCTTAAAAAGCAGTTAAAAGAGGCACTGATTAAATCGGTTCAAAAAAGAGTTTTAGGACTTTCCAAGGTGGGAATTTTATTTTCAGGAGGTATAGATAGCACTATTCTTTCTAAAATAACAATGGATCTTGGAATAGAAACCACTCTTTACTGTGTCGGTCATAAAAACTCAACTGATCTTAAATCCTCTAAAGAAACTGCACAAAGAATGAATATTCCTATAAAAACCAAAGTGATAGACATAAAAGATGTTAGGAAGTATTTAAATTTAGTTTTAGATGCAATAGAAGAATTTAATCTTATGAAATTGGGAGTAGGAATGCCCGCATATATTGCTGCTGAAATGGCCCATAATGATGGTTTAAAAGTTGTCCTTTCTGGGCAGGGAGCAGATGAACTATTTGGAGGATATCACCGCTACTTAAATCTTTATCATAAAAAGGGAGAACTTGTACAGGAGGATTTGAGAAAAGATATTCTGAATCTTTATCATGAAAACCTGCAACGTGATGATGCAGTTACTATGGCTAATAGTGTTGAACTCAGGGTCCCTTATCTTGATCTTGATATTATAAATAAAGCAATAAATATACCTATGAAATATAAAATCAATGGGAAGAATGATAATTTAAGAAAATGTATTCTGAGGGAAATTGGAGCAGAACTTGGAGTGCCTGAAGAAACAGTTTTAAGGCCAAAAAAGGCAGCGCAATATGGTTCTGGCGTGCATAAAATGCTTAAAAAGGTATTAAAGCCTGCAAACACAAAGTGTTTCCGGCATCAAACATGAAATGTTTTGAAAGGAAAATGAATATAGAAATATTGAAAATAATTTAATAAGTGATTATTATAAAATTAAGGAGTCATTAAAAATGAAAATCGAAAAAGAAGCCGAAAAAATACTTGAAAAATTCTCAAAAGCACTTGAAGACATTCCTGAATTTGAAGAAACTCATTATATTGTTGATAATATTAATTTAACCCGTCCAGATCATGGGAAAGATAAAGATACTCAAAAAATCCTTCGTAACGCCGAAGTAGACAAAGAAGGAAATGTTATAGCTGAAAAGGGTAAATGGGTAAATAAATAAATCTTTGAAGAAAGCCAATTAGGGTTTTCCTGGACTTTTGAACTAAATTTTAAAATGCCCGAACACACTGTGTCTCGGCCAGAAAATCTATGATTTGCAACCACAAAAAAATAGAAAATTTTGAGGTTGAAGGAAAACCTTTCAGGTTTCAAACCACAGAAAATAGAAATTTTTGAGGTTGAAGGAAAAACAAGTTTTTCTTGCAATTTTCATTGCGAGTTTACAAATCAAAGACTTGTAATTCCTGAACCCCAAATTATAAAATAATTTGGAGGTAGTAAAATGAGATTAAATCTTGTTTTAGAATTATTAGACATCCCTGGACAGTTAATAGATGCTTTAGACCCTATTGGAAGACTTGGAGCAAATATTGTTACAGTAATTCACCAGAGGGATGTTAAAACCGAAAGGGGTACAGTCCCTGTTCAAATTACAATTGAAGGGGATAAAGATACTCTCGATAGGGTAATTGATGCTTTAGAAAGTCAAAATATTCAAATAATGGAAGTTGACGGAGTCATAAGGAAGGAAAAAATAAGAACAATTTTAATTGGCAATATTGTTGATAAAGATGTTAAAGACACTCTCAATAAGCTGAATGAAGTTGAAGGTGTTAAAGTAATTGATTTTAATTTAAAAATGTCTGATAATCCTGAAAAATCTGCTTCAAAGATTATAGTTGAGGCAGAATATGGTAAAAGAAAGGATATAATGAAGAAAATAAAAGAAATAGGAGAATCAAAAAAATTCTTAGTGATTAACGAAGTTTAGCACCTTTTGGAGAGGAAAATATGAAAATATGTATTTTAGGGTTTGGTGCTGTTGGGAAAGGGGTTGCAAAAGTTATTTCCATGAAGAGGGATGAAATAAAGGATAAATATGGCTTGGATATTATAATAACAGCAGTATCTGATACTTCAGGTGCTGCAGTATGTGAAGAAGGTTTAGATCCTGCATTATTACTTGAAATAAAGGAAAAAACAGGAAAAATATCCAAATATCCAGAATATGGAGTCCCCAACCTTTCAAACATTGAAGTACTTAATAATGCTGACTATGATTGCCTTGTAGAAGTCACTCCAACTGATATAGAGGATGGAGAACCGGCGAAATCCCACATTTTAAAAGCTTTTAATGATAAAAAAGATGTTGTAACATCAAATAAAGGCCCTTTAGCTATATCATTTGCTGATATAGCTCAATCAGCCAGAAAAAATGGAGTTCAATTAAGATATGAAGCATCAGTGGGAGGTGCGATGCCTATCTTAAATTTTGCACATGATACATTGCCCAGCTGTAATATTGAATCTATTCTGGGAATTCTAAACGGTACGACAAATTATATTCTTTCCAGAATGGCAAAAGAGGGTTCATCATATGAACAGATATTAAAAGAATCTCAAGAAATGGGTATTGCTGAAACCAATCCGGCTCAAGATGTTGAAGGCACCGATGCAGCTTGTAAAGTGGTTATTCTTGCAAATTCCATATTAAAGAGGAATGTTACCCTAAAAGATGTGGAGGTGGTTGGTATATCCAAAATCACCCAGGAAGCTATTTCACTTGCAAAAAATGAAGGTTATCTCATTAAACTTATAGGAGAAGTATCTTCAGACACTCTTGAAGTATCCCCCCGACTTGTAAGGGAAGGCTCTCCCTTTGCAGTTGACGGCACTTTAAATGTGGCAACTCTTAAGACAGACCTTGCAGATGAAGTTACCGTGGTTGGAAAAGGCGCCGGGTCTATTGAAACTGCTTCTGCTATTTTAAGTGATATTATTAGCATTTACAAATAATTGATTGGAGATTAATAATAATGAAATATGTTGTAGTAATTGGCGATGGAATGGCTGATTATCCATTAGAAGAATTAGGTAATAAAACTCCTCTTCAAGCTTCTGTAATTCCTAACATGGATTATGTTGCATCTAACGGTATAAGTGGGCTTTTAAAAACCATTCCAGATGGTATGGAACCTGGTTCTGATGTTGCTAATCTTTCAATTATGGGATATAACCCTAGAAAATATTATACAGGTAGAGGCCCCATTGAAGCTGCAAGTATTGGTGCAGAACTTAAATCTGGCCAGATAGCGTTTAGATGTAACTTTATAACAGAAAAAAATGGTTTATTAAAGGACTTCAATGCTGATCATATTTCTACAGAGGAATCAGAAGAACTCATCAAGTCCTTAAATAATCAATTTGGACATATTGGAAAGTTTTATTCTGGCATAAGTTATAGAAATTTATTTATAATTGAAAACAAACATACTGCATCGTTAAAGTCAATGCCACCACATGATATTGTTGGCCAGGGCATTGAAGAAAATCTTTTAAGTCCATTTAATGATGAAAATGCACAATTATTGAATAAAATTATGAAGGATTCTCAGGAATTATTAATAAATCATCCTGTTAATAAAAAAAGAATTGCTGAAGGAAAGAATCCTGCAAACATGATCTGGCTCTGGGGACAGGGAGTTAAACCATCAATGCCATTATTTAGCCAAAAATATGGATTAAATGGTGCCACAATAACAGGTGTGGATCTTATTAAAGGTCTTGGAGTTTGCCTTGGCCTGAATAATATTGATGTTCCTGGAGCAACCGGTTATTATGATACAGATTATGGTGCAAAAGCAAAATATGCAATTAATGCACTGAATTCTCATGATCTGGTTTTTATTCATGTAGAAGCTCCAGATGAAGCAGGTCATGCTGGAGATGTAAATGAAAAAATCAAAGCAATAGAAAATATTGACTTTAAAATTGTGGGAAAATTGCTTGATGAGCTCCCGGGATTTGGCAATTATAAAATTGCAATATTACCCGATCATGCAACTCCTATAAGCGTTAAAACCCATACTAATGACCTGGTTCCCTATTCAATATGTTCTAATAACGGTGTTAAAGACAATATCAGTCAGTATAATGAATTTTCGGCTAAATTGAGTTCTTTAGATACAATTGAAGGACATGAATTCATGAAGAAATTTTTAAATGATTTATTCCATCCATAAGGATTTATATAAATAGGTATAAATCGAAATAGTGTTTTATAATTTTAACTAACTATGAGTTGAGCATTTTATGATATCAATGATTTTGTTTAGGAGATGATTCATCTGTCAAAATATATTGTTGTAACAGGGGGAGTTGTAAGCTCAATAGGTAAGGGAATAACTGCAGCATCCATTGGAAGGATTCTGCGTTCTTATGGTATTGATGTAACTGCAATTAAGATAGATCCATATTTAAACTGGGATTCAGGAACTTTAAATCCTTATCAGCATGGAGAAGTCTTTGTCACAGATGATGGTATGGAGACAGACCTTGATTTAGGTCATTACGAGCGGTTTCTTGATACTGAATTATCAGGCGACTCAAACATAACAACAGGTAAAGTATATTCATCTGTTATAGATAAAGAAAGGAAAGGAGATTATTTAGGTGCCTGCGTACAGATAATCCCTCATATTACCAACGAAATTAAATCAATGATTAGAAAGATAGCCGATAAAAGCGAAGCTGACGTGGTTCTGGTTGAAATAGGTGGAACTGTAGGGGATATTGAAAGTCAGCCATTTTTAGAAGCAGTAAGGCAGTTGCGTAATGAAGAAGGTCATGATAATGTAATGTTTGTTCATGTAACCTATGTGCCTTATTTAAGAGCTGCTGGAGAATTTAAAACTAAACCAACACAGCACAGTACTAAAGAACTTCGAAGTACTGGTCTAAACCCAGATATGATAATTTGCAGATCTGAACTTCCTATAGATATGCATTTAAAGCAGAAAATAGCTCATTTTTGTGATGTTGAACGTAACGCTGTGATTAATTGTCCTGATGTCCATTCAATCTATGAGGTTCCTCTGATCCTTAATGAAGAACATGTAGGGGAATATGTGCTTAAAAGGATAAAAATGGATAGTAATCATCCTGATCTAAGCCGTTGGAGTGAAATAGTGGATTCTCTTAAAATCAAAGAGCCAGAAGTAAGCATTGGTATTATTGGAAAATACGTGGAACTTGAAGATGCTTACATTAGTATAAGAGAGGCTTTAAAACATGCAGCAGCAGAATTAGGATTTAAAGTGCTCATTGAATGGATCAGTGCAGATGATTCTATAGATATAGATAAGCTTGAAGGACTTGATGCACTCTTGATACCTGGCGGTTTTGGCGAAAGAGGTATTTCTGGAAAATTAGACGCTGTAAGATACTCAATTGACCATAAAGTTCCTTTATTTGGAATTTGCCTTGGAATGCAGTGCATGGTAATTGAATTTGCCAGAATGCAAGGGTTTGAAGACGCAAACAGTACTGAATTTGACCCTGATACCAAAAACCCAGTTATAGACATCATGCCTGAACAGATAAAGGTTGAATATATGGGCGGATCCATGAGGCTTGGTTCTTACCCTTGCAGCATTAAAAAGGGAACACTAGCCTATGAAGCTTATGGAAAAAAAGCAATCGATGAAAGGCACAGGCACAGATTTGAATTTAATAACGATTTCCGTGAAATATTACAGGAAAAGGGTCTGGTCATTTCAGGTATATCTCCAAATTATCTGCTTGTTGAAATGGTGGAACTTGAGGATCATCCATGGTTTTTAGGGTGTCAGTTCCATCCAGAATTTAAATCAAGACCTAACAACGCACATCCACTCTTTGTATCCTTTATGAAAGCTGCATTTGAAAATAAAAATAAAGAGAAATAACAACGTACAGTGATGGTATGTTTACAAATATTCCCTTAATCTGCTCGATTATAGCAGTTATAGCATGTTTTTATGCTGCATATTCCGACTTAAAATCAGGAATTATATCAAACAAGCTTACATTGCCTTTAATTGGGATAGGAATAGGTTTGAATGCTATATACTCCTTTTTTACAAATGATCTAAAATTCATTTTAATGGCCGTTGTCTTTACAGCAATAATCTATGTATTATCTTATATTTTCTGGAGAATGGGAGCATGGGCAGGTGGAGATGCTAAATTATTCACAGGATTAGCTGCTTTATTACCCATTCAACCACTAATAGTAACTTATACTATTTCCAATGTTAATTTCCCTGTTACTTCTACTTATGGATTTCCCATTACCATTATTTTAAACAGTATAATCTCATTACTTCCATTTCTTTTAATTTATGTTTTATTTATAGTTTTCAGCTCAAAAAAGCATCTTATAGACGATTTAATATCTCCAATTAAGGATTATAAGAAAAACATTGTCTTAACTCTGTCTATTACTGCTGCAGTAACTTTGAGTATTTTAGTAGCTCCATATCTTCCTTATAAATTGATAATTTTCATAATAATAATGATCTTTTTTTTCACTTTCATAATTTCAAGGCTACCAAACGCATTTAAGACTGTGGCTGTAACTGTTTTAACTATTTATGCTCTATATACCAGTTTTCAGCTAACTTTAATCAGTATAATTACGCTTTTTATAACACTAACCGTAATTAAGATGATCTTGACAATTTTAATATCAATTACTAGAAAAGCACTGCAGGACGATTACAAGGTTGAAGAGTTAAGGGAAGGAATGATTCCGGCTTATAAAATGTATGAACGCGGTGATGAAATAATCATAGATGATAAAGGAATAATGGATAAGATTAGAGAATCTGCAAAAAAAGGGGATATATATGGCCTGATGAAGCCAGAAGGTAAACTTTTAATTGGAACAATGGCCGCAGGTTTATCTGAAGAGGACATACAGGTTTTAAAGAAGCTTGTTGATGAAAAAAGAATTGAAAATAGGGTGAAAATCAAAAAAGGAATTCAGTTTGCCCCTTCAATTTTAATTGGACTTATTATTTCTCTTTTTATTGGAGATCTGGTTTTAATTCTGCAGAAGATTATTTACTGGTTGGTATATGTAAGATAATTATTTAACAGAATTATAATATATTTATTAATCAAATTTATGAAAAAATTATGATTATTTGTGTTTATACCGAATATTTATATAACCCTATGCATAAAAAATAAACTGATGATAGGAATTGATAATAAAGGGCAACTCTCTGCAGAGTATTTATTAATGATAGCGGTTTTGTTACTCATCATGGCAACAATTACAATACCTCTGGTTGGAAGATCAATCGATGCAAGTAACGATGTATCATGGACTTCAGATGCTAATAGGGCTGTTGATAGTCTTGTTAACGCTGTAAATGTTGTTTATTCCAATGGACCTCAATCAAAAAGGACAATTAATTTTTACATACCAAAGAACATGACTTTTGTCACAAACTCTAAAACTGTCAGCATTTCCGTGCTTTTATCAAATGGTACAACTCATTATGTCAATTCAACCACCAACTACCAGATGAATTCGAATAATCAGGTTTTAGGTAAAGGATGGTATAATGCAACTATCACATGGCCTGTAGGTTCAAATATAATAGTGGATGTAACTGCTGCATAGAGGAATTTCAATGAATATTTTTGCAATTATTGGCGACTTATTTATAAGAATGTTTAATCTGGTTGGAACTGCTATTGTGTCCATTCCCAGAATTCCTGCTAAACTAAAGGATGTGGATACAGACAATCTTGTAAATAGAATTGATACTGATGCCCTTAAAGATAACATCTCTAAAATCAAAAATGATATTAATATCCATGATAAAGTATCTAAATTATCCAATAATCGGGTAATCAGTGAAGGAAAGAAAGAAAAAAAGGATATAGATGGTATCTCCAATTTTCAAAGCTCAATTGATTCCACATCTAAAGAGAAGGAAAACACCATACTGAAGCTTCAAATTAGTTCAGGAGCCTTTATAGCCATATCCATTTTTTATCTGTTTAATTTCATTTCATTAATTATATACGGAATTTTAGGAGTAATTATCGTTGCTTATATTGCATATGAGTTGATTAATAAAGTAAAATATATGTATTCTGCTGATTTTAACGCTTACAGGGACTTTTTTGCCATGTATGTAGCTGTAGGCATAATATTGGTTCTGGTGGGCAGCAATCCTAACTTTGTTATGGCATTTTCATTCCAGTTCTTCCCATCTCTTACAATTCTAATTTTTGCATTAATTCTGGTTTCGGCTGTTTTTTTAATTTTCAGAATCAGATATCACAGAAATTACACCTTTGGAAAAATTATTGAAACCGGAAAGAGAACTGCCTATGTTAAGGTAGAATACGACATACGCTCAAATGTAAAGCCAGATATATATGTTGTTGAAAATAGCATCGGAGCAGAGGAAGGAGAAACAGTCAAACTTCAAATAGAAGAAAAATTAATGAGTTCTGATGGAAATAAACCTAAGCGTATAATAGGACGTTTAGAAAGTCAAAATAACATCGATACTTAAAATAAGGGTCTAGTATTTTATTAAAGATCAGATAATAGTAACTGTATATCTGTATCTACCAGTAACTATGGTGTCGTTTTCCCTTGTAAACCCTTGAGATGCTATTGATTCAAGTGTATCATTTAATATCATTGTATTATAACTGGAAGATAAAGAACTGGAAAGCTTTATCTGAATGGTCTTATTTTGGTTACCTGTCATGTTTACACTTTCAACCTTAACAGGACCAATATTCCTGTTTAGCAGGACGATATCTGATACAGATTTCATTGCCCCATCTCGAGCTGCTGCAGAAACAACATTTAATTCATTCTGTTCGCCTGCATACCCGGCAATGAGAAGTACGATTACAAATATAAAACCCAGAAGAAGAATAAATTCTGCTGATATCTGTGCCCTTTGATCCATTTTAATCATGCCACAATATTTTTATATTATATTATATGTTTTACTATTTTAATTATTAGTATACCATTTAATTAAATATAAAATTTTTATAGTATTTTTGAATATCTATCAGGATTGTTATTATTTTTTAAAGATTTAATAGTATTTTACAAACATATATAAGTATTTTAAGTCATATAAATAAGCAAATATATTATATAATATTATATTATGGGGAGTGTATAATTGTGGGATTAATTTCAGGTGATTCAAAGGGTATAGCTATATCAATGGATCTATTACTTGCACTAATTCCACTTACCATTGCAATAGGCATCATTGGAGCCGATATGGACAATATGCTATATTTAATTCAGGATACAGTTTACAGGGCTTCAACTGACAGGGTAGCTGTAGACACTGTAAATGCTCTACTTCAAACTTCAGGAGAACCTGCTAAATGGGAAAAAACAGGAAATGCTACTATTCCTGGCCTTGCAAGGTTCGATGATGCTAAGGGCGTTCCCATAGAAGGAACGATATCAGCAGCTAAATTAGCTGCTTTAAAGGAATCACACATCCAGAATATGGTGGGAGATCAGTACGGATTCTATCTGGAAATCGTTGGAGAGGATTTATTTTCTCCAACCACTCTTAAAACTTTGGGAAGTTACAACAGTAGTGCTAACGATATCGTAAAAATAGAAAGAATTGCTCTTTACTCTAAATTAGATGTCCTGTGTTCAATAGTTGGGCAAATTAGAGGAGCAGGAACCAATAAGACATATACACCATCTCCGGATAGATTTGAAACCAGTTATTATTACAATCAAACCTATGATTACTGGATCTTTGTTGTTAATAATGGATATACTACTGTTGATGTAACTTTTAATGGTGTAGACACAATAACTTTAAATTCTACCACCATAAATCAACCAGTTAAAATAAATCCAGCTTTCTTGAAAATGAATGTGACTAACCCCGCTGTACTGTATAATAACACGGTTTCCATTAATACAGGAAGTGCCAGGGGTAATTCCATGGACCTGTATATTGTTCAGGTCCCCAAGGGTACTGGATCCGGTGAAATTAATTATAATAATGTTAAAATGAAAGGATACAGATTCCAATTTTATTTATGGACAAAATAGAAGGTGATTTAATATGGATGATCGGGGTTTTATCTTTACCACAGATGCCACACTGGCACTGGTAGTTGTTATAGTGCTAACCACCTCGATTGTCTCCTATCAAATGATCCCTGCTTATATGGGGCAGGATCACCAGCACTTACAGGCACTTGCTGATAGTGCACTTGCAGTGATGGAACAGGATGGTACATTAAATAATGCCGCAGTGGAAGCTGCAAGAAACAATACTACCGGTGCTCAACAGATACTGAATAACAGACTTTCGATTTTAATACCCCCTGACACTGCTTATAGATTAAACTTACAGTCCAGTAACCTTGTCACCGTCGAAGATAATAGAGGTTTAACCTACAGTAGAGACTCAGTAACTAAAGTTAAGGTAATTTCAGGTCCAGAAGAAGGATGGATGGGTAGAGCATGGTACAAAATCGAAAAATTCGAATTTGAAAATCAGACCCAGACCGTTACCACCACCTTCTGGAATTTCCACAACTGGCTAAATGGTAACTTCTTTAGTAGTAATGGTACATTTTGGAATCGTGGACTTATTAATCGGCCATTTTGGGGGGGAAATGATGCAAGTTCTCAGTCTCCTAGAAATATAAGTTTTTCAATTCCAGGTAGTATAACTCTAAACAACGTTAAATATTTAATTGGTTCATGCAATAGGAGTGGTGGTGCTTCTTTTTCTGCAAATACTACTGTGAATGGAGCTCAAACATATCCTGCATTTACCAATCAATTTACTTTTTTAAATGTTAGACCTACCACTAGCAATCGGATGTATAATTTTCAAGGGTCATTTAACACCACTGGCTTAAGTCAAGGTGCACTTAATAATTTTTATGTTAGATTCTGGAATATGAGTGGCACCAGTTCAACTCGCTATGATATGGCATGGTTTTCAATTCTCGGTAATTATACCACATCTTTCCCTGTTCCAAAGGGTATTTTAAGCCAGACATACTATTTCAATGACGCTGCAGGAATGGCTGTTCCCACTGCACAGAATCTTGGTGGGGGCGGAGGAGAATATGGAAGGATATACAATCTCAACACAGGAGCCGTTTCTTCATTTACTAATCGAAGGGTTTTAACTTGGGTAGATATGGTTAACAGAGATCATGGATTTGATAATGGAGTTCCATTTGTAATTGATGGTGTTAATGGGGGAAGTGAGGATGGAAGTGCAGTAAGCGTAGTTAAAGATGTTAATATTCCAGCAGCTCACGTTATATTTGATTCCTTCGTTGTTGTAAATGCTTACGGGGGTGTAGATCAAGCATTAATTGAAGTTTATAACGGCACCACATGGAGAACAATTTTCAACAGTCAGGGCTCCAGTGCAAGGTCTGATGGATATGGAAATGTTCCAGGGATAGTCTATATACCTACAGGTTATCTGATTCCAGGAGCAAATAATAAGGTTAGAATTACAGTTTGGGACGATGTGCCTGGTAACGATTATGACCTTGCTGGTCTGGTTAATTGTTTTGTAAGTGCAAGTTACAGTGCACTCAATGTAAATTGGGTTAATTATCCATATGACAACTATCAGAGCAGTAATAATGTGAGAACACAGACCAGAAACTTTACAATTGGTGATAACGCTAAAGAAGTCCTTTTGTTTGTTGGAACAGGAACTGATTCCAGGAATATCACTGTCAGATATCCTTCACCAGGGCCAGTATTATACAATGGAAGTATTCCTTATTATCTTAATTTGGCTTCGTTAGATGCTGCACTTCCTGTAAATCAACGTAGAATAACAACATCAAATTCAACATCATCACAATATTACTTAATAGAAGATACAACTCATAATTTAACGGTTAGTGTATCTGCCCCAGCAAATAGCTGGGAGTCAGGTGATGGGGCTTCAAGTCCTCCAAGTTGGGCCAATGCAGAGTTGTTCTCAGGTACAAGGGTTGCGGTTCTTTATCCAGAATCGCTTCGTAATATATGGACCATTTCCTATAGCAGCACAGCACAGGCAGCTATGGATAGGGCGAAGGCTAGACTTATAGAAGTATTAGGTACCGATCCTGGAGGTATAAAAACTGAAGCACTTTTCACAGGTGATATGCCTAACCAGGTACCGGTTAGATTAGATTTATGGAAGCAGTAGTTGATTAAAATGGATGAAAAAGGATATACATTTACGCCGCTGGTGTTTTTATTAATAATACCTGTAGTGATAGTGGCAGCTTCCTACAGCGATATCTCCAACGAGATTAACATGATTTCACAGATTGCAATTGGTGGAGACGTGACCTATTCTACTGCTAATAATATTATTACCACAATAGAGAAAAGTGCAAAAGACTCAGGAAGAAATGCAGCATATAATGCCACAAGAATAGTTATTGATAATGAAGCTAAAATGATGACAGATCCATTTTTTAATAAAACACCCCCTAATGATAGTAGAACCTATATCAAGGCTCGAATAGTTGACGGTTTAAATATTAACACTATAGAAACCTGTAAAAAGCTTGAGGCAGAAACAGGTAGGCAGATATTTATAAATAATATTCCCATTAACAATTTTACCACATCCATATTTTCTATAAATGATATTGAGATTAATCAGACCGATCCATATGGTTTTAATGTTAAAGTTAAACAGGGGATACCCATTATGGTAATACAAAAGGATCAAAACTTTACAGGGTATACTCCGAAGGATATAGTAGTATATGTGTCTATAATTGGACTGGAAGATCCCTACATTTGGGTAAATACAAAGGATAGAAGGTCAACAATTATTGATAAATATCCTTTTTATACATCCTTTGATAGTGAATACCATTTCGATGACAGCTTTAACAATACAGGTCTCTTTAAAATGTGGGATTGTTTAAATGGTACCAACAATACAAGCGGAATAGCTTTGCGTCCTAACTATTTCCCGGATGCGCGCGGACTAACCTTCTTTGACAGGCTGGAAAATAGAGACAACAATACCTCTCTCGGCCCTAACAGTGCAAAAATGAGTACATTTGTACTTGGAAATCCATTAAGCGAGCTGTATTTCCCTACAACAGCCTCATGCGTTGATCATGAATATTTCAAAAAAATACCCGGTACTTCAATTACTGTTAATGGAATAATATTCGATGATCCATGGCCAGGGCATACACCTGTTTATATCAGTGATACCTACAAGGGTTACTTTAAGATAAAGTCCACCTATCCATAATTAAAAGATGTGATAAAAAGTGTTATTAGATAATAATGGAATAGCAAGCGCTGAACTGCTATTTGTGACTCTTATTTTTCTTATAATAGCAGGTGGTTTCATTAACCTGATTAATTCTGAAATGGATATTACACAAACTGGCGATCTTGGTAAAGTTAGATTAATCGGGGAGAGAATAGCTGGAACAATCAACACTGTTTATATCAATGGAAACGGCTACTCTGCTAATGTTACTCTGCCAAACAACCCCAATTATACAGCTTATGTTAACAGTAGCGGTTTTATAAACATGGAGTACAACAATCAAAACATTACCATTAAAATTTTGCCAGCAAATAAAACACAGAGCGTTACAATGACTCAAAATCAAAGGTATATTGTAAAAAATAACAATGGTACCATTAACTTCACTTTAATTTAAAAATTCCTTTTTATTTTAATTTAAACAGAAAAATAACCAAAAGATATATAATGAGAAATAACAATTGTACTATAACTGGTTAATTGTATGAATTTATTCGGTGCTTCTATGGATATTAGAGACTTACTTATTAACATAAAGGATTCAGTTATTAATTTTATAAATTCATTGATTAATTTAGAGCCTGGCTGGGAAAAAAAAGCACTGATCGTACTTGCTGTAATTGTTTTAATAATAAGTGTTTATGCATTTAATCCTTTTAAATCCTCACCTGACGTGGAAGTACAAAGTGGACCTGCAAACAATCCTGTATATACCCCTCCTCAGGCTCCTGTAGTTTCAAATAACTCCAGTGCTTCTAACAATACTACAAATATTATCATAACCAACAACAGTAATGGAACCTTCCAGATTTCAGCAGATCAGGCAAAACAAATGGCTTTGAATGCATATCCAGGCTATACCGCCGGACAGCCAGTACAGGGCACAGTGACTTTAAACAACAACCCTATTTCTGTCTGGATAGTGCCATTGATGAAGGGCGCAGAATCAATAGAAGTTTATGTTGATTCAGCAACAGGAATCATTGTAGGGACAAGGGAACTAAGGACATGATATTGTTTACTTTATGAGATGAAACCATGGATACAATCACTGTAATTATAATGATAGCCATGTTTATTCTGTTAATGGCGTTTGTGTTTTCAACTGCCCTATTAACTCCAATAATAGGTAAAAAAAATCTTTTTTTAGTACTCAGCCTTGGATTTATAGTGGGAATTGTTGGAGGAGCATTTTTTATATCTCCTATTTTTGATGATTTACCTGTTCTCGCTTCTTCATTTTACATTTCCACGTCTAAGGATCTGGAAACTGTATACGTAGATGTATCCACTAATATTGATATTAATCAGTATATAGAAAAAACAAGAAATATTGAAGGGGTCGAAAAAGTAGAAATAACTGGAATTACAGTTAAAACGACTCAATTTTCTCCCAGATGGCAAAGCAGGCTTAAAAATAGAATAATTTCTTCAAATAAAGATATTAAAAATGTTGAAATTTTATCGAATGATACATTAAAAATTCAAATAGATCAATCAAATCCACAGGAGGTCATTGAAAAGCTTGAAGATTGGCTAATGCTTGTAGGGGCCATTGATGTTAAATACAGTACAATACATCTAACTTTAAAGGTAGAAACATCCAAAATGAATTCAATAATTGATCAGGTCTCAAAAGAGGCTGTGGTTGTGGATATAAAGGGGCCAACTCAGGATAAAATAAACTCAATAAAGGCAATGATTCCAGAAAGAAATAATTTAATCCTCATTTGCGGGTTTATTGGAGTTTTAACAGGATTAACAGGCCTATTTATAGATTCTATCCTTGGAATTATGAGTAATATCAAAGAAAAGATGTTAAACAAAAAGGAATAAAATCATGAAAGCGGCAGTTCTTTTTTCTGGAGGTAAGGACAGTACTATGGCCCTTTATAAAGCTATAAAAGAAGGTTATGATGTTAAATATCTTGTATCTGTTATTTCCAATAATCCTGATTCTTACATGTTTCACGTTGCTAATATACACATTACTGAACTTTCTGCAGAGGCTGCTGGAATAAAACTAATTAAGAAAGTCACGGAGGGCATTAAAGAGGAAGAATTGGAAGATTTAACCATTATTTTAAAGAGGCTAAAGGAACTGGGAGTGCGGGCAATTTTTTCCGGGGCTCTGTATTCAAAATATCAGAAATCAAGAATAGATAAGATCTGCAGTAATTTAAAACTTGAATCTGTTGCCCCTCTATGGCATAGGGATGCAACAGAATACATGGAAGAGATTATAGACCTTGGATTTGAGGTTATTATAACCAGTGTTGCAGCAGAAGGCCTTGACCAGTCATGGCTGGGTAAAAGATTGGATAAAGTGCTGCTTGAACAACTGGTTAAATTAAATAAAAAATACGGTATAAATGTGGCCTTTGAAGGTGGTGAAGCAGAAACACTGGTTCTGGATTGCCCCATCTTTAATAAAAGGATTGCAATTATTGAATCTGAAAAAATCTGGTATGGTGATCACGGTCATTTTATAGTAAAGGAAGCATTACTTGAGGATAAATAAATATAAAACTATTTTATTTCTGGAGCGATCCAGTGGATAAATTTTTCAGGATCAGCAGTTATTATTTCCACTTCTATCTCTCCAAGTGGAGATGGACTATTATCAACAAAATTTGTTATTCCAACTAAAGCTGCCTGTTTACTTAAATTAAAGTTAATTTTATTTCCATGTATTCCTTTCATCATTATTTTCCTGGCAGCTCCTCTAATTTTCCTTTCCTTTAATTCATCCTTTAAACCGGTAATTGAATTTTCCACTCCTAAAATGCAGATATAATCATGACCTATCTCTATATCATCGTAATCAAATAAATTGGAAAGAGTTTTTAAAACTTTATCCAGGTCTTCTGTAGGATTAATCCTTGTTCTGGCATGTACTGTGCATTTCATATTCAATGCTCCACTTTGAAATATAAATTAATTATTTTCCATTTCATTTTTTAATATGCTCCTAATGGAGTTTTTAAATTTCCATATAGGACCCTCATTTACTATCATATAATTTGCAGTTGCTATAACATCTCCAATACCAAAATTAAGTTCTCTATTATCTCTTTTATTAAATTCATGGTAATTAGAAGAATCATCAGTTCTTTTCCTCTTTTTTAAACGCATGAAGCGTGTTCTGGGACTTGAATGAATTGCAATAACCTTAAAGTGTTTGAAATGTTTTCTAAAAATTTTAACCTCTGCAGGACTTCTGATGCCTTCAATAATGTAATTATGATTGTTTCCTGATTTATTTAACTCTTTAATTATTTCCACGCATCGCTCTGCAACCACATATTTTCCATATTCTTCACGTAATTTAACGGCAGTGTCACCAACATCAGCATCTCTTTTAGATGCTTCATTTCTAATAACATCACCCATTTTTATAATATTAATATTCATACCCTTTGCAATTCTTGCTACAACACTTTTACCTGATCCAGGCATTCCTGTTACTCCAATAACCAGCATAATTTCACTCTTTTTTAAGAAATTTATTGAATTATTATATTATAATGTTTATTTACTTTCCAATTTTTCAATTGAACTTAAAATTATTTTTAAAGACCCCTTAAGATTGTCAGTGTTGTTAAAATTATCAACCATTTTTTGAAGAATTTTCTCGTCTAAATTTTTAAGTTCTTCAACCTTCTCTATTAAAAGAGGAATTGCCCTGACTATATTATCAACTATGGTAATTGAAGCAGTTTTTGAAGTTCTTGAGAGAGGATTTAAATCAATGGCAATAACAAATTTCCCACTTTTAACAAGTGCCTCTGTTCTATCACCATCTTCAAGTGGAACAAGGATTACATCAGCAGTCAGCAGGCCTTCTGGACTTACACTCCCACGAGGGCTGTTAATCCCCTTAAAATGTTCGAGATTTTTATCATCTACACCTAATACTTCTTCTGCGCCTGATTTTTTTAAGACTTTTAATATTGCATCCACCCTCTCTGGAGTTCTGTAAAATAGGTTAATTTCGATTTTTGCATTTGAAACACAGGATAATTTAACAATATCATCAGATACAAGGGCCGCTGCATTACCGTTAACTGATATAACCGGATTTTTAGCAAGTAATAAAGCGGCAGATCCAGCTTCAATCGCTTTTTTGGCAGTTTCACTGGTTTTTTCCCCGATCAGATAATCATAAGCTTCTCCCCTTCCATGAGCGATTAATCCGGCATCAGCTAAAATCCCGGCTTTATAAGCATTTACCATTCTTTCTCTCAATATCAGGGATTTGTATCTGGGGTGATCCTCTGAAATCATGTTAATAATTTATAAACATTCAGATATATATGTATAAAAGTGCATAACCTTAAAAAATATTTATTGGATTTTATCTTAATATGATGAAGGTATTTAAATGAAAGAAAAAATTGAGATAAATAGAGCAGAAGATTTTAAAGAACCCGTTCAAAAAAAGCAAGTTAAAAAGCCCAAAAGAAGCAAGGCAAAATATGCTGGAATATATCTGGGTATTGTTCTTATTGTATCTGGTTTAATCTGGTATGCAGTAAATTTAGGTTTAATACCCATCAATCTCATAATTGAACAGGCAGGCCCTATTTTAGTGGTGATACTGGGAATACTTATTTTAATTAAATCACTTTAGGAACTCAGTCAGTTTAAATAGTAATAGAGGCATCATTATGAACGAATTACTAAAAGAACTTTCAAATGCGCCAGGAGTATCTGGGTTTGAAGGGAATATACGCGATATCATGAAAAGGGAATTAAAAGACCATACAGACGAGATAGAAATAGATAATCTTGGAAATATAATTGTAATAAAAAAAGGAGATGAAAATGGTAAAAAGATAATGTTAGCAGCCCATATGGATGAAATAGGGCTCATGGTAAAGCACATCGATAAAAAAGGATTCATCAATTTTACAAAAATAGGTGGAATAAACGACCAGATGCTCATGAACCAGGAAGTTTACATTCACTCTGATGATGGCAGGAAAGTTCTTGGAGTTATAGGTGCAAAACCGCCTCATAAAATGAAAGCGGCTGAAAAGAAGAAAGTTGTAGAGCATGAAAAAATGTTTATAGATATAGGGGCTTCAGGCAAAGAAGAAGCCGGAGAAATGGTGGGAATTGGTAATCCTATCACCATTAAACATGATTTTTCAGAGCTTAAAGGTTCTATTGTTACTGGAAAGGCATTTGACAATAGAGTGGGTTGTTATGTCCTTATTGAAACAATGAAAAGGGTAAAGAGTGATTCAACCATCTATGGGGTGGGAACAGTTCAGGAGGAAGTAGGGCTTAAAGGGGCAAGGACTTCAGCATTTAAAATAAATCCGGACATGGCAATAGCTTTGGATGTTACAATAGCTGGAGATCATCCCGGAATCAAGGAAGAAGAAGCACCTGCTAAAATTAACGGAGGACCTGCAATTATTCTAACCGATGCAAGTGGTAGAGGTTTAATTACTCATCCAGAAGTTAAAAAACTCCTTATTGAAGTGGCAGAAGAAGAAAATATTTCCTATCAGCTTGAAGTTGGTGATGGCGGCACTACAGATGCAACTGCAATTCACCTGACCAGGGAAGGAATTCCTACAGGGGTTTTATCGGTTCCAGCAAGATATATACATACACCAGTTGAAGTCGTCAGCCTTGATGATATTGAAAACACCATTAAGTTGCTTGTAGCTGTACTGGAAAAAGTTTAAAGCTTATTATTTATTTTTCAGGGCTGGACAATATATTTATTCCGTTAGAATCAATCTCGTAGGTCATGAATTGGGTTGGAGTTCTTGTGCTTCTCATTTTCACCACGTCCATAACCCTTTCCCTTCTACCTGTATATGGATTTTCACGCTTCATAAGTTTAATAGCTCCATATACTGAAAACAGTGCAAGTTCATTAAATTCGTTGGAAGTAGCACTGTCAATTATGACAAGAGAAGTAATATTTTTCTCCTTTAACTCATATACAAGATGATCAAAACGATCTCTAAACTCATAAGGCGTTAATTTTGCAGTATAGCTTCCAAGGCTGTCTATAATGACAACATCAGTATCATCAGGTATATTCTGTAATATTTTTGCAAAATTTCCCTTCATTGTATCGATATCTATGCTTAATTCTGCTTCAATTAATCTAGCACGAATACCTGCAAGTTCTATGAAACTTATAAGACCTTCTTCAGCGAACTTTTCAAGATCCCAGTTAAAAGATTTCGCCTGGGTGAATAAATCATCAGCATCTTCTTCTGTAGTAACATAAACAGTTTTAAGGCCCTGATCACAGCAATTTATCGCAAAATGAAGTCCAAAAATAGTTTTTCCTGATC
This sequence comes from Methanobacterium sp. UBA176, assembly GCA_002505765.1. Taxonomy (GTDB): domain Archaea; phylum Methanobacteriota; class Methanobacteria; order Methanobacteriales; family Methanobacteriaceae; genus Methanobacterium_D. The sequence goes on from DAVZ01000008.1 coordinate 40,711, forward strand.
CAGCATCTCCTGTAAGAAGCATAGTTCTATTTGCACGAAATCCGCCTGTGATTTCATCAATAACCGAAATTCCAGTTTTTATTCTTTCCAATGTAATATCCCCTTTAAGTTTTCCGCACTTATTTATATCTTAAACCTGATTTTTAGAAATAATAAATTGAAATCCGCATTTATTTGATCCATCAGCCATGCATGATATCTGTTCTACATTACCCTTAAGGTTTGTCCATGTAAAACTGCGTATAACTATTACTCTGCATATTAGACAGAACATAGGGCTATTTTCACTGTCAACATCCCATGGACAGTTTAAAAATCTAAGATAATTCATATTGTCCATTGAAACTGTCTCTGTTTCAATACCCAGATTGGATAGAAACTCTGATACCCAGTTGATATAATGTTTGAATATGATTTCATCATCCATATCTTCATCAGAATAATTTACAAGATACTCTTCGAATTTTGGTTTCATATTTTTTTCAAATCGGTCACCAAAGCTTTTTGCAATATTATTCCGTATTTGAGGAGGTATATTAGATGCAAATACAGGTATAGCACTTAAAAGAAAACTGAAAAGTTCGCTTCTGGCACTTTCTTTTAGAAGTTCCTCTCTTTCTTTTTCAGCTTTTCTTCGTTCACGAATATCCTGGAAAACAAGTACAGCACCATTGATGTTACCATTATCATCTTTAATAGGCGAAAATGTCTCATCGATGGGTATCCTCAAACCTTCCTTTGTAATGAGTAAAGTAGGATCTAATTGGTGAGATGGACTTTTATGAAACAAATTATTGATTTTAATGGGAGATAGGGATTCTTCATTAATTACTTTGAAAACTTCCTTTAAAGGATTTCCTAAAGCTTCTTCAAGGCTCCATCCAGTTATTTTTTGTGCAAATGGATTCATAAATGTGATCTTATCCTTTTTATCAGCGGTAATTACAGCATCACCTATACTTTCAAGGATTGTATACAGCCATTTTTCATTATCCTTTAATTTACTTTCCATCATGTGCTTGTAAAGAGCCACTTCTATTGCACTGTGTAGCTCCTGGTCCTCAAATGGCTTAATTATATATCCAAAGGGGCCTGTAATTTTAGCACGTTTTAAAGTTTTATCATCAGAATAAGCGGTTAAATATACAACAGGGATGTCAAAACGATCTTTAATTATTTGGGCCGCATCAATACCATCCATTTCTCCTTTTAAGACAATATCCATTAATATAATATCTGGATTGGTTTTACCAGCTTTTTCAACGGCTTCCTCTCCAGAGGATGCTATTTCTGACACTTGATAGTCAAGACTTTCCAGTCTGTGTTTAATATCCATTGCAACAATACTTTCATCCTCAACTACAAGTATTCTAACTGTTGACATATTAATAGTAGATATAATGCTTTATAATATATTAATATGATGGTTATTTTCTCCATATTCTTTTACTGAGCATTCCATTGTTTATAAAAAATTATTTTTTATTTATGCAGATGTTCGTAGATTTTGGCTGCAAGATCCATATTGATCCCATCAACCCCTGCTATTTCTTTAATATCAGCATTTTTTATGCTTTCAATATCTCCAAAATACTTCAATAATCTGATTTTTCTTTTTTCTCCTATGCCTTTAATGTCATCAAGTATAGAACGTTTTGTTTCTCTAGATCTAAGCGTTTTATGATATTTAACCGCAAATCTATGTGCTTCATCCCTTATTCTCTGTAGAAGATATAAAGCTTCAGAATTGGAAGGTAGAATAACTGGACTGGATACTTTAGGAATAAAGATATGTTCAAACTCTTTTGCAAGCCCAATAACAGGTATATCGCCTAATCCAAGTGAATTCAATACATTTAAAGCTACGTTAAGCTGACCCTTTCCACCGTCAACAAGGATTAAATCAGGTTTTTTTGCATTTTCTTGGGGGGCTATTTTACTGTATCTGCGTGTTAAAACATCTTTCATCATTGCATAGTCATCAGGACCGTCCATTTTAATTCTATATCTTTTATATTTGCTTGTTTTTGGAACTCCATTTTCAAATACCACCATTGATCCTACTGGGAGCTTACCGCTGGTGTTGGAAATATCAAAGGCCTCAATTTTTCGGGGTAATATGGGAATGTTAAGGTAATTTTTAAGGTCAACAAGGGCGCTTCTTACTTCTATTTCATGATTTTTGATGATTTCAGCATTTTTAGCCACCATCTGCACTAAACGTGTTTCAGATACATTTTCTGGAATTCTCAAAACAACTTCGCTTCCCCTATTTTCAGACAACCACTCCTGTATTAAATCCTTTTCATCCGGGTTATACTGGATGATTATTTCTGATGGAACTTGTCTGGGGCTCATATAAAATTGTTTTAAAAATGCAGATAATATATTGCTGGGAAGTGTTCCCTGAGTCCCGCTCATGAGGAAATCATCTTTTCCAATGGTTTTACCCTCTCTAATGGTAAATACAACTACACATGCAATTTTTTCATCATATGAACATGCTATTATGTCCTGTTCCAGGCCTCTATCAAATTCAATCTTCTGTTTTTCAAGTATATTGTCCACAGATTGAATCTGGTCCCTTAAAACTGCAGCCTTCTCGAATTCATGGTTTTCTGCAGCTTCAATCATCATTTCATTCAGCATTTCCATGATCTGATTGTATTTACCTTCAAAAAATAAATTGATCTTCTCTACAATTTCGTTATAAGATTTTTGATTAATTTTACCACTGCATGGTGCAGTGCACAGGTTAATTTGATAATTGAGACAAGGTCCATCCATCTTTCGGCATGTTCTTATTTTAAACAATGCTTTCAACGATTTAACTGTACTTCTAACTGATCCAGTATCTGTAAATGGGCCGTAGTAGTAAGCTCCATCATCCACAACGTTTCTGGTAATTAAAACCCGGGGGAATTTTTCGCTGGTGATTTTAATGTATGGATACTTTTTGTCATCCTTAAATCGGATGTTATATTTGGGTTTATATTTTTTTATCAGATTTGACTCTAAAATAAGGGCTTCTTTTTCAGTATCTGTTATCATATACTCCAGACTGTGAAACTGGCTCATTAATAGCTTTGTTTTTATTGGCTGTTCTGATCTGGATTTATAGGATTTGACCCTTTTATTCAATGACTTTGCTTTTCCAACATAAAGAACAGCATCTTCAATGTTTCTCATTATATAAACGCCGGGCTTATTGGGCAAATTGTTAGGATCACTGCAATTATTTGACATTTAATCGCCTTAAATATTTGTCTCTGGGATTTTAAGTATTAAAATGTTAATATCTATAAAAGATACTTATAGATTCAGCGAAGGATGTTATCTCTTATTTTTGGATATGCGACTTCAGGTCTTTTTATAGCAAATGAATTTTCTAAATCCTGGTGCATTTTCATTGCTATTTCAATTGGGATTCCTATTGCCATGTATTCAGGAGGAAACCATACATTTCCAGTTGGATCAACAGGACCTATAAATGACATTCCTTTCGGGGCTTTTTTTGCCATTCCAGCAGGATATGTTACAAAAGTAGCACAAGCAGGACCCATTGGCATGCTGATGACATTGAATGGATTGGTTGTTCTAAAATGAATAAGACTGCTTAAATTCCTTATTTGCTCGCCTTTACCGAAACATAATATAGATTTAATAACCTTGTCATCCTCTGTATCAGAACATTTTCTTATTACAAGGTATTTTCCAGGGGTGCTTATTTCACCAATGGATTCTCGCCATTTTTCAAAAATCTCCGGGCTTGCTTTCAGGTATTCAGCTTCACCGCCTCTAAATTTTTCGTGGCCGGTTGATACAAAATATTTTATATACTCCATAGGTTCAATAAATCCCAGCCAGCTCATTGCCCCTGGGCAACACCCTTTCAGTGTATCTTTCCCTATATACAGTGCAGACATTTTTTCATCAATAGCAACAGATAATATGGCTTTGGCTACACATTGAGATACAGAACACATGGGGACTGCATCATCTGGGATTTCTTCAGAACTATAAACACATAAAGGACCTGTATCTAACATACCAGCTCGAGTAATGCTCTTACCAATTTCTCTGGTGTTTATTTTTGAAATATTAATCATCTTCTTCGTCATACCATCATTATTTATAATACATTTACCAATATAAATTAATCTTCATATATATGTTAGCAGATAAAACTTCAAAAAGGATTACTTTTCAAATGCTCTTACTTAAAACCTATTAGTACTGATGATAATTCTAAATCATATAAAGATCATAAATATTCTGAAATCTTTTCTCATAGTGAGGATTTAAAATGACCAAATTTAAACTTGTATCTAATTATAAACCCCTGGGAGATCAGCCTAAAGCAATAAATTCTATTGTAAATGGAATTAATAATGGTTTAAATCATCAGACCCTCCTTGGAGTAACTGGATCAGGAAAGACTTTCACCATGGCTAATGTAATAAAAGAGATACAGAAGCCAACATTAGTTATATCACACAATAAAACACTTGCTGCACAGCTTTATGAGGAATTTAAAGAATTCTTCCCTGAAAATGCTGTGGAGTACTTTGTCAGCTACTATGATTATTATCAGCCAGAAGCATACATACCACATACAGATACCTATATTGACAAGGAAGCAAGCATTAACGACGAAATAGATCAGATGAGGCACTCAGCTACCCAATCTTTACTTTCGAGAGATGATGTAATCGTTGTTTCAAGCGTTTCATGCATATATGGTATTGGTTCTCCTGAAGATTACGGAGATCACCTTCTCCATATGAGAATTGGAGAAATACATGAAAGAGAAGAAATATTGTCAAAATTAGTGCATATACAATATGAAAGAAACGATATAGATTTTACCAGAGGTAAATTCAGAGCAAGGGGGGATGTAATAGAGATATTCCCGGTTCACGGCTCATTTCCAATAAGAGTTGAACTTTTCGGTGATGAAATAGATGGATTATCCTATATAGACCCCTTGAAAGGAGATATAATAAAAAAAATTGATAGAATCACTGTATTTCCAGCAAAACACTTTGTAATTTCAGAAAGTAAAATGCATAGAGCAATAAGATCTATAGAAGCAGAATTAGAAGATAGATTACTTATTTTGCATTCACAGAATAAATTACTTGAAGCACAGCGTCTTGAGCAGAGAACGAGATTTGATATTGAAATGCTTGAAGAGATGGGTTACTGTCCTGGAGTAGAGAACTATTCACTTCATTTAAGCGGAAGAAAATGGGGAAGCATGCCCCATACTCTTATAAAATATTTCCCTGAAAATTTTTTAACAATAATTGATGAATCCCACGTTACTGTTCCTCAAATAGGAGGAATGTATGCAGGTGATCGTGCGCGTAAGGATTCTCTTGTAAATTATGGATTCAGACTTCCATCAGCCCGTGAAAACCGGCCTCTTAATTTTGATGAGTTTGAGAGTCTTATGAACCAGGTTGTATACGTATCTGCAACCCCTGCCAAATTCGAGCTTGAGAAAAGTCAAAATATTGTTGAGCAGATAATAAGACCAACAGGACTTGTTGACCCTGAAGTAATAATTAAACCAGTAAATGGACAGGTAGATCATCTTTTAGGGGAAGTTCAAAAAAGAATTAAACTTAATCAGAGAATACTGGTAACCACACTAACTAAAAAGATGGCAGAGGACCTCACAGATTATTACGCTAAAATAGGGATTAAGGTAAGGTATCTTCACTCTGAAATAGGTACTCTGGAACGTATTGAGATAATAGATGACCTTAGAAGAGGTGAATTCGATGTTCTTGTTGGTGTAAACCTTTTAAGGGAAGGGCTGGACCTTCCAGAGGTTTCTTTAATCGGAATCCTTGATGCGGATAAAGAGGGTTTCCTCCGCTCAGAAACATCTCTTATTCAGACTATTGGACGTGCTGCAAGAAATGTGGAAGGACAGGTAATTATATATGCTAATGAAATAACAAAATCAGTGGAATCTGCTGTGGAAATAACAAATAGAAGAAGACAAATGCAGATTGAGTATAATAAAAAACATAATATAACTCCCAAATCTGTGGTAAGATCCATAAAGCAAAAGCAGAAAAGGGATAAAATTGAACTTATAGATCATATTGAAAATATTCCCAAAGATGAAATACGTCTTCTAATTAAGGATCTTGAACACGAAATGAAACTGGCTGCAGCTAAACTCAATTTTGAAAAAGCAGCGAAGATCAGAGACAAAATAAATTCTTTAGAAGGGGTTTCTAAATGAATTCCAAAAGGGACAACATCGTCATTAAGGGTGCAAGGGAGCACAATCTAAAGAACCTGGATATAACCATACCCAGGGATAAATTCGTGGTAATAACTGGAATAAGCGGTTCAGGTAAATCATCACTTGCATTTGATACCATATATGCTGAAGGGCAGCGAAGATATGTAGAATCCCTTTCAGCTTATGCAAGACAATTTTTAGGTCAAATGAAAAAGCCAGAAGTGGATTATATTGAAGGATTATCCCCAGCTATCTCCATTGACCAGAAAACAACAAAAATGAATCCTAGATCTACTGTGGGAACCGTGACAGAGATTTACGATTATTTAAGACTTCTATATGCAAGGATAGGTCTACCCCACTGTTATAAGTGCGGGAAACCTATTTCTCAGCAAACTTCAGGACAGATTGTAGATAACATTTATAAAGAGCCAGAAGGAACTAAAATACAGGTTCTTGCACCTGTTGTTAAAGATAGGAAGGGAGAACACATTAAAATATTTGAAGACCTCAAAAAGAGAGGTTTCGTTAGAGTCAGGGTAGACGGTGAAGTGCTTAGCCTTGATGAAGATATTGAACTGGATAAAAACCGAAAACATACAGTTGATGTAGTTGTGGATAGACTTGTTATAAGATATGATGATGATTTTAAGAGAAGACTTGCTGATTCAGTGGAAACTGCACTTGAACTTGGTGAGGGGTTAATAACGGTTCTTTTAGAAAAAGATGGTGAAAGCAAGGAGAAGATATTCAGCGAACATTTTGCATGCCCTGACTGTGATATAAACTTCGAAGAAATCAGCCCGAGATCATTTTCATTTAACAGTCCACATGGGGCCTGCCCTGAATGTAACGGTCTTGGAAGTAAAATGGAAATGGATACAGACCTTGTAGTTCCTAATAAAACGCTTTCGCTAAATGAAGGAGCAATACTTCCCTGGAGTAAATCTAAAAAGAGGGATAATTATTACTATCAAATGCTTAAGGCAATAGCAGATCATTATGGGTTTGGTATGGACCTTCCATTCCAGGATCTCCATGAAAAGTACCAGAATATAATCCTTTATGGCTCCTCAGAAAGAATCGAATTTACATTCAGGCGAAGAAACAGACTGCATCATGTTAAAAGAAAATTTGAAGGCGTAATAAAGAGAATGGAACGCCTGTTTATGGATACAAAGTCAAATTACATGAGGAGTTACATTGGCCAATTTATGAGCGATAGAAAATGTCCAGCATGTAATGGGTCACGATTATGTCCTGAAAGCAGATCAGTTACTGTTGGGGATAAATCCATAGCAGAAATCGTTGCCATGCCCATTAAAGAATCAAAAAAATTTTTTGAGAAACTTGAACTAACTGCAATGGAACATTTCATTGCAAAAGAGATACTAAAAGAGATAAATGAACGGTTAAGCTTCTTAGCTGATGTAGGATTGGATTACATTACTATGGACAGATCATCAGGTACCCTTTCAGGTGGTGAAGCTCAGAGAATCCGACTTGCAACCCAGATAGGCTCAGGGCTTGTTGGAGTTCTGTATATTCTTGATGAACCAAGTATAGGACTCCACCAGAGAGATAACCAGAAGTTAATAGAAACTTTGAAACGACTCAGAGATATTGGAAATACTTTGATTATCGTTGAACACGATGAAGAAACAATATTGTCAGCTGATCACGTTGTTGATATTGGTCCTGGAGCTGGAGAGCATGGAGGAAGGGTAATTGCAGAAGGTACTCCAGTGGAGATAATGGATATTCAGGAATCAATCACAGGTAGATATATATCTAAAAATGAAACCATTGAAATTCCTAAAGAACGGAAAACTCCAAACGGTAAATTTATCACAGTTAAAGGCGCCAGACAAAATAATCTTAAAAATATAGATGTTAACATACCTTTAGGAGTGTTTACATGTGTTACCGGTGTATCAGGCTCTGGAAAAAGTACACTCATAAATGACGTGCTTTACAGGGGTCTCTACGGAGAATTTAATAGAAAACATGTCAATACTGGAAAACACGACGAAATTTCAGGTACTTCCAATATAGATAAAGTGATAATTATTGATCAATCCCCAATAGGCAGAACACCTCGTTCCAATCCTGCTACCTATACCGGTGTATTTACATATATCAGGGAGATTTTCTCTCAATCACTTGCAGCCAAAAAAAGAGGTTATAAACCAGGAAGATTCAGTTTTAACGTTAAAGGAGGACGTTGTGAGGCATGTAATGGCGATGGTATAATCAAGATAGAAATGCACTTTTTAGCAGATGTCTATGTGCCATGCGAAGTATGTAAGGGTAAAAGATACAACAAAGAGACTTTAGACATTCGTTATAAAAGTAAAAACATTGCTGACGTTCTGGATATGACCATTGAAGAAGCTCTACACTTCTTTAGAAACATTCCACGTATCCATAAAAAGCTTAAAACACTGGATGATGTTGGACTGGGATACATAAAACTTGGACAACCGGCAACAACACTTTCAGGAGGCGAAGCTCAACGAGTTAAGCTTTCAAAAGAGTTAAGCCGCCAGAGTACTGGAAAAACATTGTATATTCTGGACGAACCAACTACAGGTCTGCATTTTGCAGATATTAAAAAGTTACTTCAGGTTCTCGGGCGACTTACAGGTTCAGGAAACACAGTTTTAGTTATTGAGCACAATCTCGATGTTATTAAAACTGCTGATTACATTTTAGACCTTGGACCTGAAGGTGGTGACGAAGGAGGACTTATAGTTGCTGAAGGAACCCCTGAAGAAGTTGCATTAAGTGATACTTATACCGGAAAGTTCTTAAAAGAAGTTTTAGAGGGTAAATCTTCTTTTTTAGAAATCAACCAGAACGCTGTTTTAGGGGAGCTTTCATCAAACAATAAATAATTATTTTTTTTATCTCAAAGATCTATGGAACTTATATTTAGATTATTACTTTGAAATACAAAACTAAAAGTATTACTTCAGAATATAATATTAATATATTTGTAATTTTTCAGGTTGTCTGGATATGGAGGAATATCCATGAGTAATAAATTTGGGGAAGTATTTTTAATTAAAACAAATGAAAGATATTCTGGAATAAATGAATTGATGGAACAGTTTAATTTATCTGAATTTCAGGGGGATAAAGTAGCAATAAAAGCCAATTTCAACAGCGCAGATCCCTTTCCTGCATCAACCCACATTGATACATTAACAACTATTATAAAAAAGCTTAAGGAAGCTGAAGTAGAGGAAATAATACTTGCTGAGCGAAGTGGAATGGGAAATACCAATGATGTGCTGGAAAGAATGGGAGTATTTAAATTAGCTGAAGAACTTAAATTTAGAGCTATTGCGCTTGATAAAGAGGACAAGAAGGAATGGGTTAAAATTGAAAGGGATGAAACACATTGGATTAAAGGTTTTTATATATCCAGACTTTTTTTAGAGACAAAGAGGGTAATTCAGACATGTTGTCTTAAAACTCATAGATTTGGAGGGCATTTTACATTATCACTTAAAAATTCGGTGGGATTGGTAGCAAAAAGACTTCCCAGGGGATTGTATAACTACATGGCTGAACTGCACATGTCTCCCTATCAAAGACAGATGATAGCTGAAATAAACAGATATTATCATGTTGACCTGGTGATAATGGATGCAGTAAAGGCATTTATAAGTAAAGGGCCTGAACAGGGAGAACTGGCACAACCAAATTTAATTCTTGCAAGCAGTGATAGGGTTGCTTTAGATGCAGTTGGTGTTGCTATTTTAAGAAATTATGGTGTCAAAACAGACATATCTAAAGGAAAGATATTTGAACTTGATCAAATTAAAAGAGCTACTCAAATAGGAGTGGGAGCTCAATCAGCCGATGAAATAGAGTTAATTTCTTTGAACGATGATGCTGAAGCAGATTTAAAAAATATAGAAAGGATGTTAGCTGCATAATTTTTTATTTTAAACAGGAGTAAATCATGCAAAAACCTTATGAAACCAGGGTTAAAGAGGGAGTTGTTGTTGTTGAGCCCCACAGACCCAAACTAAAGGAAAAAACCTTCTTTTTTATTTCAGGTATTATTGTAAGCGTTCCCATGACCCTCCTTTTTGGAGCCCTTACCAGTGATTTTTTAGGAAATTTATCCTTTATTTTCGCAAATTTAATATCTTTACTTATTTTTACACCGTTAATTGAAGAATTTGCCAAGGCATTCCCACTATTTTACAGACATGGAGAAACTGAAAGGTCTATTTTTATTTTGGGATTCCTTGTTGGCCTTGGATTTGGAATATCTGAGTTTTTCCTTTATGTGTTTGCCTTTGGGGTGCCTTTTCCCCTAAGATTACCTGGAATTTTATTCCATGCAGCAAGTACTTCAATAATTGCTTTTGGTATCGCTAAAAAGAACCCTATACCATTTTATCTAATTGCAGTAGGTTTACATTTCTTAAATAACCTTTCAGCTATTTTTTTGTTTGGAACTATAGGAATTATCGTTGCCAACCTCGGATCCTATTATTTATCATGGCGTTTTTATAATGAAACTTCAGAAAGATTTATTGAAGAGATTTAAGTCTTTTGAGATTAAATCATTGAAAAAGCTTAAATCATAAAAATAGTAAAAAAAAAGTTTTTTAAATTATTTTCTATCACATAAAAGAATATTTCCAGTGCCTACATTTTCTCCTTCAACTTCACGAATTATGGTAACCATTGCTTCAACTGGAATATTCATAATCCGACTTGCAGTTTCTGAAAATTCTTTAACTAGCTCTGCTTTTTGTTCTTTTGTCATTTTAGGACCTTCAACTGTAATTACAGGCATATTAAACCCTCCTTAATCAAAAATCTATCTTTTAATTAATCTATCCAATATTATATATTTAACTTATGTTATTTCAGTGGTTGTAGAATTGGTGGGTGCTGGAAAAATCTTTCGATTTTTTTTCACATTGAAAATCTCTCAAAAATTCTCCTAATTTTTTTTTTTGGAGCACGAAAAAACTTAGTTTTACATAAGCTCTGATTAACATGTCCAGGTTCATGGACCAAAAAAAAAA
>DAVZ01000008.1:52162-68704 GCA_002505765.1 Methanobacterium sp. UBA176
AAAAATTTTGTTAGCCCCTGATCTCCTTTCCTAAACAGGATTTTATATAAAAAGGAAAAAAAAATCAGACAATAATAACTCATTGAAGGAATACTCTACAATACCTTTATTTGCAGGATGTGAAGTCTTCCAACTGGAAAATAATCATATCAACCCATTTTTTTTACCTTATCCTAATATTGGGAGATTTATCCTGTTTCCACTGCATTAAACTGCTCCATCATGTGATTAATATATTCCTGTTTTGTCTTTTGGTAAAATTTCAGGGGCAATATTTTTTTATCGCTTCCCAATTCATTTCACCTCTTTTTTTATGCATTCTTTGCATATAAATATACAGTCCTTATTTTTGCATTCACTGCATTCAACCACTTCAATAATATGGTCTGTTTCTGTCTCACATTCAGGACAGTATTTCTTTTTTAGTTTTCTTGCCAGTTTTCCCATTTTTTCCACCACTTTCATAAAAAAAAATAATTGCATGATTTTTATTATAACAATTATATATTTATTGGTATTAATCCCTTTGTGGAGGAGATGTGTAAGTAAGATAGGAGTTTTAACAGGGCTAAAATTTGAAGATGTGGGATATATAAAACCATCAAAGGCATTTAAAGATGATGGACACAAATTAACTCATGTTGGCTTTAAAGAAGGGCAAACAATACTGGTAATCTCATTACAAGCCGGGAGTTGATGATATACATGCTTTTATTTAGAGATCTCTTGGTAAATTAGATAAGGCCTAATAATAACTTTATTTTAATTTAAATTTCATCCACATCAGATAAAATAGACATTCCCATTATAATCTGACCGTTGTTATCTCTTATGGGTATGGAACTGTTACTAATAATGGTTTTTGTACCGTCATTTTTTAAAATAGCAATTATTTCATCTTCTATTTCTTCACCCATGACAATTGAACGCATTAAAGGCCAGTCTTCAGTTTTTAGTTGAGTTCCATCTGGATAGAATCCTTTGAAAGGAAATATGTCTTCCAGATCATTTTCTTTTAAAAAAGTATCTGATATCTCTTTAAACTTTTTGTTTTTAACCAGATGGCTTCCATCTGCTGCATCTACAATAATTATGCCGTGGGGTAGTTGATCAATAAGGGTTTTAAACTTATTTTTTTCTATCTCAAGGTATTGGAGGCCTTCAATTAGCTTTTTTTCTGTTTTTCTATGTGCTTCAATTTCGAGATTAAGTTTCTCTTCAGTTTCTTTAAGCTCTTCCTCGTGCCACTCGATTAACTTTCTAAGGTCGTTATGGGTTTTCATCAATTCCTTTTCAATTTCCTTACGTTCAATTGCGTAATATATTGATCTGGATAATAATTTGCCGTCTATTTCTCCTTTAATCATATAGTCCTGTGCTCCTTCACGTACAGCGGTGACTGCTATTTCTTCATCATCGAAACCACTTAATATAACAATAGGAGTTTCTGAAGCCTGATCATATGTTCTAATAAATGTATCAAAGCCCCAGCTATCAGGTAAATTAAGATCAAGCAATATTACATCGAAATTTTCATTAAATAACATTTCAAAACCCTTTTTAAGTTTATTTATATGTTTTAAATTAAATTGAATATTAGTGTCCCTCAACATTTCCCTTATAATTACAGCGTCTTCTGGACTATCTTCGATTAATAAAATGTTAATCGGGTTTTTCTTCATAATAGCTCTCCAATAATCTCTTTAAAATTTCATTTCGTTCCATTTTTCATGTAGTTTGGAAAAGATTTTAGCAAGTGTAATGATATCATGTCTGTTATGTTCAATAACAGGAATTAGCGGTCCTGGATTTCCAGTTTTAGTGTATTTTTTATAAAATTCAGGTACCAAACTGCTGGGTATATCGTTTTTTCTCTCCATACCAAATATATACTTTTCTATAGTTGTTAACTGGCAATTAGGCAATTCTTCAGACCAGGCGCGTCTTGAAAAATGAAGCATGTCAAAATGTACCTTATCGATGTCTTTTTTAATGTTATGATACTTCATCCTGTTAATTATAAAGGGTATATCAAAGGTCTGCCCGTTAAATGTTACATAAACACTTTCAGGCAAAACATGGGTTAAAAAAGATGATAAAACAGCATCTTCTTCTTCAATGGAGCGACATAAATACTGATTTACAGTTATTTTCTTTCCGGAGACATTTGCAAGTCCAAGTAATATTATGGGCTGGTTAAAAAATCCCAGAGTCTCAATGTCCAGGAATATAAAATCATCATCATCATTAAAACTTGAAGAAAAAAGGACTAAAGGATGGGATTTGGGGTACCAACCGCTGATCCAGTCTGCTGTACAACAAGTGTCGCAATCATCCATGATTTTTAACAGTTTTAAAGCTTCTTCTTTATGTTTATAATGTTCAGTTAAGTCTTCTATCGTGTTATATCCTTCAGAACGTAATTTATGAGCTTTTACTTCTCCAATACCACTTAACAATTTTAAATCAGATAAAATCTTTTCCCTGGCGCTTTTTACGCTCAATGTATTAAATTTCAATTTGGACTCATTTTCTATGTTATAACAGGTTCCCACTTCTGTGGATAATTCATTTCCCTTGAATAACTCCTCTAAACTCATTCCTTCACACCTTGAAAGGAGTTCTTTTCTTAATCTAAAAGCATCTTCATATTCGTCATGACCAGTGTTTGTATAGGGAGAATCTGAATTTAACATGTCTTTCACTTGAAAATTTTTATTAATGTAGTATTTAACTGTATTTATAAGTTTCTTTATATATGGTTACTGTTTGTCTACATAGAAAACATCCAGTAATTTAAATTCAATAAATAATATTACTTGAGGAAACTAAAGTTCAATAAGTTATTTTTATTATCAGATTCATCAAAACTACTTCGTTATATGACACTATAACGAAATAAATTCGCCAAAAACTTAAATATTTCTAAGTTATATTTAGCCATAAAAAGGTTAATATCATAATAAATTAAATATAAATTTTTATTAAAGCTTCAAATCTAATTTTAAATGATTAATTAGATTTTAAATTTTCGAAATCCACCATGAATTTATTATGAAGGTGAATTTTTATCAGTTAAATTGGACTAAATAGCTCTAATATTTAATTTTAATTCTTAATATGATAAAGAATCATAAATATTAAAAAAATCAGTATTTTATGCCTCTACATATACCCTAAAACATAAATTTAAAGCCATTTCGTTAATTATGATAAACTCTGGAATTAATATGAATAAAATTAAATTTTATATTCAATTTTGGAAATTAATAATTTAGAGAAAGATTGTTTATACTATTTTTAATATAAAAAAAATTAATATCTGTAAACGTGCAGATATTTGCCGAAGACGGTACGGAAGAATTTGGTAACAACACCTGCACTGGATAAATCGTTTTCATAATCGTATTTACCAATGATTACAGCAGCAAGATTCATAATAAGTCTGGAAGTATTGGAATCTGGATTGCTGATTAAAATGGAATTACCAGATGCTGAAGCTTTGTTAAGTTCCAGATCCTCGGGAATGATTCCTATAATGGGCACGTTAAGAATGGCCTCTATCTCTTCAGGTGTTAAAAATGCATTGTGGGTTTGTCCCTTATTGATTACCACACCCAGAATATCTATTCCAATTTTTTTGGCAACTATTTTAGTTTTTAAAGCATCACTCAGGGATGTAACTTCTGGCGTAGTTACTAATATCAATTCTTCTGCAACGTTAAGCGCTGCAAGTGCATCTCTTTCTAAACCTCCAGGAGCATCAATTAATAAAATGTCAGTATCCTCAACAAGGGCTGCAAGAACCTCTTCTAATCTTTCTAATCTCATATCCTTTAAGCCGTGAATCGATAATCCGGCAGGGACAATTCTGACTCCTCCAGGACCTTCATAAATTGCATTTGATATTATATCGTTACCTGCAAGAACATCCTGTAGGGTTACTGGTTTCCCCTCTAATCCAAGTATTAACTCTAAATTAGCCATTGAAAGGTCTAAATCAAGTGTTACTACATCCTCCCCATGCAAAGACAATGCTATGCCCAGATTTGCAGCCAAAGTTGTCTTTCCAACTCCACCTTTTCCTGAAGCCACTACTATAACTCTTGTCATCTTTTCCACCTGTAATATATGATTTTCATATATACTATGGCATCACAGGTACTTTTATTCGCAAAGGATTACTGTGGCTATATTCACGTAACATCTATTTTCAAATAATTAATAAAACTCTATTTTTAAAAATAAGTTTAAATCACCAAGTGATCTATATTATTATTTGTCTGGATGTGAAATTATGAAAGAAAAACATTATAAATTCATGAAGGCTGCTATAAAAGAAGCAAAGAAGAGTCTTGATGAAAATGGTATTCCTATAGGTGCAGTTCTTGTGCATAATGGTAAAATTGTTGGAAGAGGATATAATAAGCTTTTACAAAGTGGTTCTTCTATTTTGCACGGTGAAATGGATTGCATAAATAATGCAGGAAGATTAAAGGGCAAAGATTACAGAAATTCCACATTCTATACTACACTGTCACCATGTGATATGTGTTCAGGGGTCATATTGTTATATAAGATTCCAGAAGTAGTAATAGGAGAGAATGAAACACTTGCTGGTCCTGAAAATTATTTAAAAGAAAGAGGAGTTAAATTGATTAATCTTGATTTAGAAGAATGCAAGGATTTAATGAGGAAATACATCCAGAAAAATCCCGAGATTTGGGAAAAAGAGCTTGAAAGAATTGGCGTTCCTGATTGAAAATCATATTAGTATATCATCTAAAACAAATCATAAAATTGCTTTTTTTAAAATTCAGGGAAATCTAAATATTACTGGTTCACTAAAAATTCAATTTATAAACCAGTTAGTGATCCCATTGTATAATAAATTTTTGATTTCATGATCAATATGAACCATTTAATCAATATAATGTATTTTAATTCCTGCAATTACAATTATTGCACATAATAGTCAATCTGTTTCATTGACACCTAAAATAATTCTTTAATTTATAGAAAAGTAAAAAAAAACATCTTTATCAGGTTTATTTAAGTTTTTTACCCTTATAAATTAATTAATGATATATAAAAGGTTAGTATATGGCTGGTGAATTTTTTTAGGTAAAGATTTCTGTTATAAGGTGGCTTTGAATAAGTTGTAAAAGGTTAATTTAATACAGTTGGGATGTAAACTAAGATTATCAGCCAGATTAAATCCAATGGTTTGTGGTAAGAATGAATAAAAATCTAATTATTTTAGCGCTGGGGTTCTTAATTTTTTTTACTTTATTCCAGACATATAACTATTATAAGACCACAGAAGATACTATCGTTGTGGGTTACATTCCCAGCAATCATCATTCAGCTTTATTTGTTGCTGATGCCCTATGTATGTTTGAAAAAGAAGGAATTAAGGTTCATATAGTTCCATTTAAGGCAGGACATGAACTTGTAAATGCAGCGGAAAGAGGAAAAATTGATTTTGGCTACTGCGGCATATCACCTGTTATAAAGGGAATCAGGAGAGGAGTTCCTGTTAAAATCATTGCACCTGTAAATCTGGAGGGAAGTGGAATAGTTGTTAAAAAAGGCACTAATTCAAGTCATATAACTAATTTAAAGGGTAAAACAATCGCAATACCTGAGCGAGGTTCTGTGCAGGATGTAATTTTGGCTGATCTGCTTTATAAAAATAATATAAAAACCAGGGAAGTTAAAATTATAGAATCAGAGGTTCTTTCCATGCCCAAATCTCTCGTATTTAATAAATTCGACGCTTTTATAGCATGGGAACCCTATGTATCTGTTGCAAGGGTTGAAGGGGATGGAAATGTACTTATGTATTCTGGTAGCGTATGGAAGAACCATCCTTGCTGTGTTGTAATAGCCAGAGACGAATTTCTGCAGAAAAAACCAGAAACAGTCAAAAAATTTTTAAAATCGCACATTGCAGCTACAAACTATATAAACACTGATAAGAATCAAACTGCATTAATTGTATCCAAAAAACTGGGTACAGACGTCGAATTCGAAATAGAAGGCCTTAAAAATGTTAAATTTATTGCATTGCCATCTGAAGAGTTTATAATGAATTCTATTAAGTTCGTTAAAATTCAGAAGCAATTAGGATATCTGGATAAAGATTTAAGTGAAAAAGACCTGTTTGATCTCCAATATCTTCCAAATCTGAATGAAATCTAAATAATTAATAATCCTTATTTAATGATTCCCTTTTCGAAATTTTTATTTTCTCTAGCTAAAATTGAAAAAATTAAAATTAAAATGCTTATAAACAATCCTGCAATGAAAGCATTATGAAATCCATGTAAAAGGATTTCTGTAGGGGCGCTAAGTTGATATGCTCCATTTAAAGGCGCTCCCAGTATCTTAGCAGTTTCAATGCTTATGGTATAATTAAATATTGAATTAAATACCACAATACCCATAACCAGACCCAAATATCGTGCTGTATTTAATAAACTGGATACAGACCCCAGCCTTTCAGGTGTACTGTGGCTCATTACCAGTTTATTGTTTGCTGGAGTGAACATTCCTTCTGAAAGGGCTCTGATTCCAAGTGCAATAAAAATAAAGAGCAATCCGATTGTTCCGTTTAAAAATGTAAGTAATATAACGGCAATGACTAATAAAAAACCCGCAATAATTGTTGGTAGTCGGGATCCTACTCTATCAGAGATATATCCTGATAATGGACCTGTAAATATGACAACAAGGGATGGAATTAAAATAATCAAACCTGAAAAGTCTGAAGAATATCCCATTATAAGTTCAAAATAAAAAGGAAGAAGGAATATACTTCCTGTAAGAACCAGAGTTGCTAAAAATCCGGAAATCAAAGATAAAGTAATATCTTTATTTTTTAATATAGAAAAGTCAAATAAAGGGTTTTTATATCTTGATTCCCATATAAAAAGGATTATTCCAAAAATTATTGATACTGAAAGGGTTAATATATGAGGCAATAAATCCCAGTTCAGGTCTATTCCAATGTTAAATGGTAATATAAGGGTTAAAAGCATGGCAAATATTAAAAATCCCCCAATGAAGTCGAATTTTACGTTTTGTATATTATTTTTAGATTCGGGCAATATTTTAAATGCAAGTAGAGCAATAGTAAGTCCCAGAGGCACAGTAACTAGAAATATCCAGTTCCATCCTATATATTCATTTACAAGTCCTCCTATACCATACCCAGCTGAAAGACCAAGTGTGGTGCTTAAAGATATGATGCCGAATACTTTACCGCTTATATCTGAAGATAGCTGGTATGAAATTATTGCAGGAACTACTGAAAGGAGCATTGCAGAGCCAACTCCCTGAACAATCCTGAAAATTATGAGTTCTTTAATGTCCAGGGATATTCCACAAAAATAAGCTCCAATTGTAAAAAGTGAAATTCCCATTAAAAAAACTTTTTTATAACCAATAATATCTCCAACACGACCAAAAATCAGTAAAAAGCTTATAAGAACTACTAAATGGACTATAACTATTAAAGAAACTGTATTAGTACTTATATCTAGAAATTGAGAAATATTAGGCAGGGATATATTAACTATTCCTGCACTAAATGACCATAAAAACATTCCCAGTGCCAGAGTTAGAATTATTAAAGTGGTGTATTTCAAATTAACATCCCCATTAATCTCTATTTTTAATGGTTATAAATTTAATTAAGAGATTAAATATATTATTTATTAACTACCCGCCATTTCCCGCAATTATCAAAAACATCATTATTTCTTGGTTTTAAGAGTATTTTCATATATTTATAGATTTTTAGCACTGTTTAAGACAATTAAATATTTAAAAAGGTTCAATTAGATATTTTTTCTTATTTAAAGATTGTATTCAGGTTTCTATTAATGGATTATCCAAATTTACTTACCATTTGAGTTAAATAAATAAAGATTTAAGTTGTCAGAGATACTGAAAAAATGCTCTAAAATAATTTATACATAACTATGTGGTAATTTTAGATATTTAAATTGGAATTTATAAAAAGAAAGAAATAATATTATATTCAATAATAAAATTTGTGCAAAACCGTAATTTAGTATGCAGAAGGTGTAATGGCTATTACCCGCTTGAAGATGATGAATCCCCAGACGATTTTTTAGTGTGTGAATGTGGTGGAGATCTTATTTTGGTAGATGATATAGAATGGTACTATGAATCTGGAAGAAATAAAACCTCCAAATCTAAAACATTAATATTAGTTTTATCGTCCCTGATAATAGCATTTATATTGCTTGTAAACATTTTTTATCCTCCAATATCCCTCTCTAATACCCTGGATATTTCAAATAAGTTTATTTTAGGTTCAGATAATAGAGGATACGTTACCAAGGAGGTAAATGGAAAATCGTTAAATACAAAGGCCATTGCTGTTGTTACAGGAATACATCCTCGAGAAAAACTTTCAAAAAGAGTTACAACTGATGTTATCAGGGATTATCAATTATCTTCGAATATAGATATTGTACATTATGAAATTACAGTTACAAACAATCCTGAAATCTACAATGCAGGTAGGAATAATGGAGAGGGTCTGGCAAAAGACTATATCCTCCCAGATATTAAAAAATCCAGCTACGATCTGGTAATAATCTGTCATGACCATAAACCAGGATATGGAAGTGGATTTTATATTGCAACCCCTGAGATGGATGAAAATTCCGTTAAATTGGCCCAGTCAGTAAAGAAAACCTTAGGTGATTTCAAATATTACAGGGCAGATAATATAAGGGAACATTCATCTTCAGCATTAAAATTTTCCAAGCCTTTAGCATCATCTGGTTATAAAACATTGGTTTATGAAATTCCAGGATGGGAAAGCTATAACAAAGCATATAACATGACTTACAGATTTTTGGATGTGTGTTCTTTGTATTTATAAAAATAGAACTAATTTCTATTTCTTTTATGGTTTAAATGCCCTTTTCCTGTCTAATTATCCTTCCTTTATCTATTATTTTACTTAAATAATCAGTTATTAGTGTAAAATGTATTCCATCCCTATCATTTTCAGCTAAAAATATTATAATATTGGCCATCTCTTTACTGAATTGAAAAAGATCTTTTATTTCTCTATTATTTATCATATCCAGTATGTAATCATCGATAATTTTTTCTATTTCCTTTGATTTTCCTAATTCATGTGATTTTAGTTCTAAATCTTTATTTTCAGAGTTATTCAAATTCATTTTTTTTCTCCATAATATTTTTCCAGATATAATTATAAGTATTTTAAATAATATGTTAACATTAAAGTATATATTAATAAGTTTTTGCTGTTTTAAAGATATTTAATGCCTTTGAATGAATCCTGATATTAATAGAACATTAAAAAAAATTTGATTATGGTTTAATGTATTAAACTAAAGACCTTAAAATATTTCTACAGAGGAAAAAAATCAATCTTTTTATGATATAAATCTCATAAATTTCTACAGTAGAAAACAAAATTAAGGTTTTTCATTGTCTTTTAACGAACTTTAAGGATGCAGAATTCATACAATACCTTTTGCCTGTAGGTGGTGGACCATCATCAAAAATATGTCCAAGATGTGCATCGCATAATGAACATAGTGCTTCAGTTCTGATCATCATGTGACTTGTATCTGTTTCAGTTCTAATATTCTCATCTGCAATGGGTTTCCAGAAGCTGGGCCATCCAGTTCCAGAATCAAATTTAGTCTTTGAATCAAATAAATCAATATCACAGCAGACACATTTGTAAATACCCTCTTCATGACAATCATGATATTTACCGGTAAAAGCAGGTTCAGTTCCTTTTTTCCTGGCTACATTAAACTGTTGAGGCGTTAATATTTCTCTCCATTCATCATCAGTCTTTTGGACTCCGTCCATAAATTCTATTTTTCCAGTTTTAGCCGAATAAATTGGTATTTTTTGGTCATTCATATTCTATTATGAGTATGTTTTAATCTAAATAATTTATTATTTTTAGTGTATAATCATAGATTTGTATATTATTTCAATCCATTTCAACCATTTTTTAATATTTATTAGTTTTTAGTTATTATATTTAATGAGCATGTCAGAAATTAGAAATACAGATAATACGATACGTTTTTATAATAGGACTGTATTATATTTTAATAATGATTACTGAAACACCTGTTTTAAGATGCAAACTTAAAAAATATGAAAGAAAGTCAAAAAAGAAATCTGCAGACGGTAAAGAACAGGTTACAAGAAGATACATGATCCCCATTAAAAAGGATCAGGTTGAAGGCACTAAATTCGAAGATATTGAAGATATCGTCATTTTAAGTAATGAAGACTTTGAATATGAACTTCAGAAATCGAAGAATGCATCACTATTAATTAAAGAATTAGAGTCCTCTATGAATGGTATGATCAGTGATATTCAACATCTAAAGGATACAGAAATTGAGTTAGACAATGTCAAGTCAAAATTATACAGCATTAAAGAAAAACATGATAATGCCTTGGATGAGCTCAAATTTAAAAATATAGAAATAATGGGCGTTAATAATAAATATAACACTCTTCTTAATGAAAACAAAGAATTAAGAAGAGAATTAAAAAGATTAACTGATTTACGAACTTTGGAACAGGAGTCATTGCGAATTAAAGCAAATGAAATTGATGTAGCCAGAAATGAATACGAGGAATTAAAAAAAAGCCACGAATTACTCTGGAATGTTGTTCATAAAAAGGATATAACAATTAAAGAGTTAGAAGAGAAGGGACGCGTGGGCAATTTTTTTAAAAGGATTATAAAAAAAGAGGAATAACCATTAGTTATTTGATTTTTTTCAATGCTTTATTTGCAACCTTTTTGAACTCTTTATCTCCTTTTGCAAGTCTTCTCGCCTTTTTTATGGGGTCTATTGCCCTCTCATCACCAATATCTCCAAGAGCTTTTAAAGTAGCTACTCTAACTCCCCAATCTTCATCATTTAAAACTTCTATAAGAGGTTCAACCGCCTGTTTATCGCCTATCTCTCCCAATGCTTTAACAGCAAATTTTCTCACTGCAAAATCTTCATCATCTAATACTTCTATTAAATCAAGAGTTACAGAAGAATCTCCAATGTTTTTAAGTGCAAATGCAACATATTTTTTTATATTTCCCTTCCGGTCATTTTTAAGAGCATTTAAAAGTGGTTCAACCGCAGGTTTTCCAATATTTCCAAGGGATCTTGCTGCCAGAAATCTTACGTCAGGATTTTCATCTTTAAGAGCATTTATTAAAGGATTGATACCTTCCTCATATTCAGATAAATTTTCTGTTGCCTTCTTTCTTATTTCAACGTCATCATTATCTAAATCCTTTATAGATTCTTTTAATGATTTATTTTGATTACTCACAATACCAACTCATTTAAATTTATTGATTAATTTATTAATGGCCCTTGATCTTATTTAACAATCTATATCACTATTATATCAGGATAATCAATTAATATTTTTCTATTTTATCCTAAAAAACTGGCTCATGTTGATCTTTTTAACAGAAAATAATATAAATATGAAGATACATCTTATAGTTACCCAAAGAAACTTTAAGATCAAATTTCTATTTTTGTCTGATAAGTTGGTGAATTCATTTGAAAAATGAAACTATATACGGTGCAAAAATCATTGATTCAGCGCTCCAAATTGGAGATTACCTTATTATATCTGATTTACACCTTGGATATGAACAGGCCTTAAATTCAGATGGTCTTATGGTTCCAAGATTTCAGTATAAAAAGATTGTAAAGAGACTTAAACAAATCACATTAAGAACCCATGCATCCACAATTGTGGTTAATGGCGATTTAAAACATGTATTTGGGCGGATAACCAGACAGGAATGGAAAGAGGCAGAAGATTTCATTAACTTCCTTAAAGATGAATTTAGGGATATAATATTGATTAAAGGTAATCATGACAATTTTACGCGTTTTATTGCTGAAAAAAATGATTTGGAAGTAGAGGATTATTCCTCTGTAGAAAATTATTTCATAATCCATGGAGATAAAATACCCCTTAGTAAAATTAAGCAAGATACAATAATTATAGGGCATGAACATCCCAGTTTAGGCCTTAAAAGCGGTGAAAGAATTGAAAAAATTAAATGTTTTCTTAAGGGAAGATGGCAATCAAAAAACATCATTGTGATGCCATCCTTTAATTTTATAAGCGAAGGTTCTGATGTATTACATGAAAAATCCATTTCTCCATTTTTGGATGATATCTCTGAATTTGAAGTATTGGGAGTGGAGAATTTCGAGATACTGCATTTTGGAAAAATAAAGGATATAATAGAATTTAAAAATAGATAATATGATAGAAAAACAGACTAAAGCGAGTAAGGATGAAGAAATATATAAAATATTGCATCCATGGGTCATAAAATGGTTTAAAGACAAATTTGATACCTTTACTGAATCCCAGAGATATTCAATTATGGATATTCACAGGGGCAACAACGTGCTGGTTTCATCACCTACCGGTTCGGGTAAGACTTTAACCGCCTTCCTTTCAATTATAAGCCAGCTTGCAATGCTTTCAGACATGGAAATGCTTGAAGATAAGGTTTACTGTATTTACATATCCCCTTTAAAGGCTCTGGACAACGACATTGAAAAAAATCTTGAAGAACCATTGTCCCAGATTGAAAAAATCGCAGGAAAGAAGCTTGGAATCAGAAAAGCGGTTAGAACTGGAGATACAACTCAGTACATGAGATCTAAAATGCTTAAAACCCCACCGCATATTTTAATCACCACTCCTGAGACGTTAAGCATCCTTCTTTGCGCTCCAAAGTTCAGAGAAAAAATAAATGATGTAAAATATGTTATAGTTGATGAAATTCACTCCCTTGCTGATAATAAAAGGGGAGTTCATTTAAGCTTAACTTTGGAGAGATTGCAAAATCTGGCAGGTAGGTTTACAAGAATAGGCTTAAGTGCAACAGTCCATCCACTTAAAAAAGTAGCACAGTACCTGGTAGGTTTTGAAGATGATATTCCAAGGGACTGTAAGATAGTGGATGTTAATTACGTTAAACAGCTTGATATGAAGGTTTTATGTCCAGTAGATGATATAATAAATTCAGATCCTGAAGAAATGAATAATGCTACATATGAACTTCTTGATGAGCTGGTACAATCACATAAAACCACTTTAATATTTACAAATACAAGAAGTGGAACTGAAAGTGTAGTTTTCAATCTTAAAAAGCGATTTGAAGATAAATATAATGATGATAACATTATGGCTCATCATTCGTCCCTTTCAAAGAAATTAAGACTTGAAGCTGAGAAAAAACTTAAAAATGGAGATTTAAAAGTCGTTGTTTCATCCACATCTCTGGAATTAGGTATAGATATTGGATATATTGATCTGGTTATACTGGTAAGCTCTCCAAAATCCGTTTCAAGGGCACTTCAGCGTATAGGAAGAAGCGGTCATAAGCTCCATGAAAGATCAAAGGGAAGGATCATTGTAGTTGATAGGGACGATCTTGTGGAATGTTCATTAATCCTAAAAAATGCCCTGGAAGGTAAAATAGATGAAATAAATATTCCTCAAAACTGTCTGGATGTTTTATCACAGCAGATATATGGAATGGCCATAGAAAGTAAACATGATATTGATACAGCATATATGATGATAAAGAGAAGTTACTGTTACAGTAATTTAACCGAAAATGATTATTTAAGTGTTTTAAGTTATCTTGCAGGAGAATACACAGATTTAGAAGATAGATATGTATATGCAAAGATATGGGTTGATTATGACACCAATATGTTTGGAAAACGCGGAAAACTTGCCAGAATGCTCTATTCTACAAATATAGGGACCATTCCAGATAGATCATCTGCCAGGGTTAAATGCGCTGGCCAGGTTGTTGGTCATGTAGAGGAAGATTTCATGGAAAAACTTCAAAGGGGAGATACATTTGTTCTTGGAGGTAAAATATACAGGTTTAATTATGCAAGGGGAATGACCATCAACGTTACGCCATCTTCTGGACCTCCAAGCATCCCTTCATGGTTTTCTGAGCAGTTACCCCTATCCTTTGACCTTGCACTTGAAATTCAAAGATTCAGGGCAATTATTGAAGGAAAATTTCAGTATGGACGTACAAAAGAAGAGATTATGGAATTTATTGAGGAATATCTCTATGTTGACCATAATGCAGTAAATTCAATTTACGAATATTTCAGGGAACAGTACCTCTTTGCAAAGATTCCAAGCAACAAAACCCTTTTAATTGAACACTACAAAGGATTTGGGGATAGGAAATTTGTTGTGTTCCATACATGCTTCGGAAGAAGGGTCAACGATGCTCTTTCAAGGGCTGTTGCATTTATAATTGCTAAAAAATATAAAAGAGACGTAATGATTTCCATATCTGATAATGGATTTTATTTAAGTTCCGAGGGTAAAATTGGAGGCTTAGAAGCTTTTAAAGAGCTCACCAGCGAAAACGTTGAGGATATCTTAATCAAGGCCATTGATAAAACAGAGACACTCGCTGGAAGGTTCAGGCACTGTGCTGGACGGTCACTGATGATACTCAGAAGATATAAAGGAAATGAAAAAAGCGTTTCCCGTCAGCAGATTAAGGGTAAAATCCTCCTTAAATTCATTAAAGAACTGGACAATGATTTTTCAATACTTAAAGAGGCAAGAAGAGAAGTAATCGAAGATTTTATGGATGTTAAAAATGCAAAACGTGTTTTAAAAATGATACAGAGTGGACAGCTAGAAATAAAAAAAATAGACACCAGGATACCATCGCCTTTTGCGTTTAATCTGGTGTCACAATGTTATCTGGATGTTTTAAAATATGAAGAACGTATAGAATTTATAAGAAGGATGCATCAGGCAATAATAAATCAAATTAATGCATCAACATAATGGATGTTAAATATCTGCAAAATAACTTGCAAAACCATCTGCATCCATTTCTATGAACCATTGTCCATTTGAAGTCATTATAGGGGTTCTTGTTATTACAACCACCAGAACTTCTGCTTCTTCATTGTTATCAGTGTCCATTTTTTCAGTGATTACACCTAAAGCGTTACTGAGGTATTCTTTTGAATCAAATCCAAGTAAAATGTCTCTTACATCTATTTCCTCTTCATCTGACGCGTCAGGATTTTTTGCAATCTCAACACTTTTTAAATTGTTAAATGCTCTTACTGCAATTGATTTTAGTTCGTTATCTTTCATAATAATCACCAATCTTTATATTTTTACTAAATGTCTTCTTATTTAAATAATTCTATGCATTATATAAACTTATTTTTTTCAGTCACAGGATGGAATGATTTTTCCATTCAATCTTTTAATTCCCGCCCAGTACCTGATTTAAATTCAATTTAGGAATTCTAAAATAAAAAAACAATTATAATCTATTAAAAGTAATATTTAACCATAATTCATCTTTTTATAATTTTTTAGAGATAGGAGGATTTCCAGTATTTTTATATACCTTTTTTTATATAAATAATGATAACTGATAATTCGTTAGAACCTATTAGATATCAATAAGTTTTCTTATGGGAATTATTTGTTAAAAAGGGTTATTAAGGTGTTTTTATGCTTGACCTGGGAATTCAAAAAGGCAGTAAAAAAAGTACTGATGAATATAAAACCAAATTTTTAAACCAGCTGAAGCCAGGAGATGAAATTAAAGGAGAAATTTTTATAGGTGAGATAAAAAAAAGGCAGGTTAAAAAAACAGATATAGACGAGTTTTATGTTATAATCACAGATGATGAGAATGAACAAAAATGGATCTGCGGGTTTACAACCTCTTATTATTCAGATTCCGGTAATATTTACGGTGAAAAAGGAGGTAGAGTCTATATATTCATTGACAGTTTAAATCATGCTATTAATAATACTCCTTTAAATAAAGAAAACAGCTACTCAGTTAATTTTGATACATTTAGAAAAAATGTCAATGAAAATGTTAAAGAGGTTAAAGTTAAAGCTGTTCAATCATGGAATCCCAATGCTAAAGCATGTAATATTGAAGTTATAAGTGCTGAGATAAATGACCAGAATAATATGAATTCCGCACCAAATTCACTGGTGAGTGATAATCCTGCAGTTAAAGATGCCTGTGAAAACCTTAAAGATAAAAAAAGGGAAATAAATAAAAAAACCATTGCTTTTGAACTTAAAATAATGTTAGACAATAGGGATATAACAAAAACCGAATTTAAGGATGCATTAAAAGAGCTGGATAGATCAGTTTAATTTTAATAATTAGATTTTTAGAAGCTATTATAGTATTTATTGGAGTATAGAGTGATTAAAATGCATAAATATGAATTGTTCAATTATCAATCTTTTAAAGTTCAATAGATATTGAGGACCAGATTAATTCTTTTATATAATTTAAAACTTTTTTTATCAGAGTTGTAAAGTTATTGGGGGTTGAGCAGATTTATTGAAATATTTCTGACTTAATATGTCTTACTGAAAACAATAATTAACGAATATGAAATATTG
>DAVZ01000050.1:0-2500 GCA_002505765.1 Methanobacterium sp. UBA176
GTTACGTATTTAACTATAAATAATATGTTAAAAATAATGTTGCCTGCATACTAACTCACTGGTTCACAGGTAGATAACCCTTTCCTCCCCGAGCAACCCTCGAAGCAGGCAGTTTATCCAGTGCTGGGTTTCTCCTAATCACAGAAGGCTAAGCCAACCTCATAGAAGGACCGTAGGCACCCAGTCCAATGATGAAATGATTGAAAAAAAACGAAAGGAGTATTGTTCAGGAATCGTAGGATGTTTGATAATTCATAATTGTTCAGGGCCTTATGGACCAAATTATTCCTTTCTTTGCTAATTTTTTTTATCAAAAAGGGATATAAGGGCCACTGTTTTATAACTTATATGCTCTTGACCTTTTATCTATGTTCACAACCAGTACCACTTTCTCATCTAGAAATAATGCATAGAGAACTCTGTAGTCCCCTACTCTGACTCGGAATATCTTCTCTTCTTGCCCTACTACTTTTTTGGCATCATGGGGAATAGGGTCTTCTGCCAATTTCTTGAGTTTGTTTATTAAACGATTGTAAAGCTCCTTGTCAGCAGTTTTAAGAAATTTGTTAGCTCTGCTACTCAGATAAATTTCAAAACTCACGCTCTACCCTCTTCAAATATCCAGTTTTGTGGTTTTACCGTTTTTTAATTCTTTTATACCTTCTTTTAAGATTCTCTCCTCATCTGGCGTGAGTATCATATCTATATCAATCATGTGCTCTTTTATATAATTCAAATCCTTCCTGATAGCTTTTAATTCTTCAACTATTTCTGATCCTACCATAAGTACCACTATCCATATATACCTTCAATTAAAATAATAAATCTTTGCATGAATAATATAAAGAGCTGAAGTCCCAACACGAGCCGTGCTAACCCAGAATTATGCGGTATTTTTTTGATTATATTTGCGGCTCTGTAGAAATCTCTAAAAAAATAAAAAATCCACATCTTATCACCAAAGAGGGATACTTAACAATTATAAAAGATGAATAGTGCCTGCATACTAACTCACTGGTTCACAGGTAGATAACCCTTTCCTCCCCGAGCAACCCTCGAAGCGGGCAGTCTGTCCGGTGCTGGGTTTCTCCTATTCACAGAAGGCTCATCTGCAAAACCATCATTTTTTAAAAATTTTCCAAATCTGTTTGATAATACTACTATCTTATAAAGAGCCAATCAAAATTATTGTAATGACATAAAAATGACGTAAGTATGACTCAAGATGACATAAAAACAATATTGAAATGACTTTAAAATGACTTACAAGTGACATAGAATGGCATATAAATACTTATGATTAAATTTTGAGCTCATATTTTCTTGTTGTTTTAGGTCCAACAGGTTTAATCAGGTCTTTTTCAACTAATTCCGATAAATCCCTTCCAAGAGTTCGACGAGATTTTTCTGGGGCAATGTCTGTATATTCTTTGATTGTTATACTTCCTTTTTTTGATAAATATTTCATTGCTTTAATTTGTCTTTCATTTAGGCCTCTTTCTCGTAACATGTCTTCAGTGTAATTTTTATACATGTAAACAGAAAATCCGCCAAATTCTTCCTTAAATTCGGGTTCAGGAAGTCCAGCATTTTTAAGAGATTTCAACATTCGATTTATGCCTGATCCTTGTACTTCGACCATTCCAGTCTTAAAGAACATATCAGCGATTAATGGATTTCGATTTGCTGAAGGATGAGGTTTTTTAAGGTTTTCAATAGTCATCCCTCCAAATAGATCTCCAGTATTGAAAAACCAGATTTTATCCTCATATATTTTGATTTGAGTTTGTATTCCATATTTAAAGTAATCTCGATGGATGATGGAGTTTAGAAGTGCTTCACGCATAGCTTCAAGCGGGTATTCCCAGATTTCCTCTCGTTGTAATTTACCTCTAACTTTATATTCCACGTTAATCAAGTTTTTAATAGCTTGTTCTGCTTCCTCCGCTTGATTAAATAAATTGCCTGTGATTGTTCGATCTGAAATACTGATATCCTCTTTGAGCTTTAATACTCTAACCAGTGCATTAGTAAATATTTCTGCGGATTTTTTCCAAAAAGGATCATAGCAGCATTGGTAAGTTTACCGTCGACTAATAAATTCAGTCTAAGTAGTATTTCTGATAGGTCATTAGTACCATAATCAAGTAATCTACTTCTCTTTAAAGCAGTACTTAAGAATTTATTTACAGCTTCTACATCTATTTCTTCTAAACTGTAATCTCCTGTTAGACCGTCCCAATTAGTTCCACGTATGAAGAAATCTTTAAGTTCTTCCCCTAACATTCCAATTGTGGTTGTTCCAACTCTTTTATAGTACTTCCCATTGTAAGATATAGGATTAGTGCTTTTCTCGATTTTGATTCTTAAAATTTTCTCTCCTTCCCATTCAAAACAGTTTATAGAAGGGTGGATTCCCATTTTATCCATTATTTTGTTAGTAATTGTCCTAACTGGCTCGTCTGAGCAATCAAAACCAATGATTGTTCCATCATCAGAA
>DAVZ01000050.1:10000-34829 GCA_002505765.1 Methanobacterium sp. UBA176
TGAGCATTTAACACTATTTTTAAGCTTACCTTAATTCATGAACAAATTTATACATACTCCTACGTATTCTTTAATTAACAAATCTAATTTCAGGTTTGAAAATCATGGGGATTCAAAATTTAATATCAGATATTAGAAAGAATGCCATTAAAAGGATGGATAGAAAATCACCTGCAGAATTATCTGCCACATGGTCATCAAAAGATCTGCTCTATTCAGGGATAGGAAACGCTATTTTTATAATTTTACCAACTCCAGGATGTGCACATGCACTTTCTGAATCTGGAGGATGCTCTATGTGCAGTTACATCTCAGATTCTCCCCTTGAAACTGTTTCTCCAGAAGAATTAATCCATATATTTAGCAATCTAATGAATAAGCATGAAGTAAAACCAAAAACTGCGCTTAAAATCTTTGTTTCTGGAAGTTTTCTAAATGAAAAGGAATTACCGAAAGATGCGCGTGATGAGATTCTTAAAATGATTGATAAGGAAAAAAATATCGAAGAAGTTATTGTGGAATCACGCCCAGAATTTGTAAGGGAAGATGTGCTTCAGGAATGCTGCAATCTTTTGCCTGAAAAAATATTTGAGGTAAGTATAGGTTTAGAAAGCAGCAGCGATTATATCAAAAAATACAAAATTAACAAGGGATTTTTAAATGAAGACTTTGAAAAGGCAGTTAATAGCATTAGAAAGTTGAAATCAGATTATAAAATAACATCTAAAGCTTATCTATTTGTAAAACCCATTTTAACTTCTGAAAAAGAAGCTATTGAGGATGCGGTTGCCTCTGCTAAATATGCTGAAAAAGCGGGAGTGGATCGGATATCATTTTGTCCGGCAACAATCCATAAAGGGACCTTTATGGAAGTTTTATGGCGTAGAGGTTCATATCAACCTCCCTGGATTTGGAGCATAATTGAAATTATAAAAAGAGTTCGAAATGAAGTTAAAATTCCTGTAATAATGGATACTTCTGGTTTTGGAAGTCGAAGAGGTCCTTTTAATTGTAAAAAGTGCAATAAGAAACTTAAGAAAATGATAATTGAATCCAATCTTAATCAGACGATTCCTGAAGAATTCCAGTGTGAATGTAAGAACAAGTGGATTGGAGATGTTGAATTTTCTGATTTTACCAGATCAACATGTAACATTTCCAGTAAATAATAAAAGTGTCTTTAAATTCTTTCTTCATACTTTAATTCTTTAAATCTAATGCTGAATTGCGTTCCTTCCCCTTGAATCTTCGATTCACGACCCGAAAAATCTCTGATTTTTCGACGGCTTGCAGAAATCATGGATTTTTGCTGACGAAAAACTTCGTTTCTCCGGCTTTTGTCAAGCCCTATTGTACCATCTAACTGGTTTATTAGGGTATTAACCAATTTTAATCCTAAAGATTCAGTATTTTTATAATCTAGATTTTCTGGAAATCCTATTCCATTATCCTTTATTACCAGGTTAATGTATTCATTTTCTAAATACAATAAAACTGTGACTTTGTAATTTGAATTATTTCCAGATGCTTTATTTAAAGGTCTGTAATCTGGATCAGGGAAAGCGTGTTTAATTGAGTTAGTTACCAGTTCAGTAATAATTAAACCGCAGGGTACCGATGTTTCCATATTCAGTTTTATATCCTCACAGTTAATTTCATAGCTTATTCTATCCTGATTAACCCCATAGGTCTGGAATAAATTAACCATGATATTGGACAGATAACTCTCAAAATCTATTTTTTGAAGATTATTTGATTGATAAAGTTTTTCGTGGATCATGGAAATAGATTTAACCCTATTCTGACTTTCTTTAAAAAATTCAATGGATTCTGAATCTTTAATATATGGAATTTGAAGATTCAAAAGGGAACTAATGATTTGAAGGTTATTTTTAACTCTGTGGTGAATTTCTCTAAGTAGTAACTCTTTTTCTTGAATTGCAGTTAAAAGTTCCTTTGTACGTTCCTGAACCTTAATTTCAAGGTTATCTTTAGCATTTAGAAGGATTTTTTCTGCTCTTTTTTGTTCAGTAATATCAGAAGTAAGTGTTACATACAAATTTTTGGCAGGTGAAAAGGCGGAAATCATAAAATAACTATCAATTAAAGAGGAATATGTCTCATATTTTTTTATTTCTCCTGTAGAAACTATCTCGTTAACTTCATTTAGAAAAGAGGATATAGCTCGAGGACCATAAAGTTTAGTAATACTTTTACCGGTAAATTTTTTATTGAGGAACATTTTACTGGTTGAGGATGCGGGATTAGCGTATTTAATTATTAAATCAGCTACATTTCCATTGTTATCATATATAATCCTGTAAACAGTAATTCCTTCCTGCATATTTTCAAATATGGTGTAATATTCACCACTGGTCAGTGAAAATAATTCCAGTCCTTCATCCATCATGTTACCTAATAATAACCTTAAAATTATTATAATTTTCGCACTATAATTCTAATAATACCTTTTTTTTCTCAAAATACGGGGCATAAATTATTGTATATTTATTAATTACTTATATTTATTTTTTTCATATTATTTATTGGATTGTAAATTGATGATTGATTTACCCCTATAAATAATTAAATTAGTAGATTAAATAAATAGAAAAATAAAGATTTAACTCAAAAAAAACTTTAAAGATTAAATTTACACAATACTGGTTTTAATTAATTTGTTTTGAATAAGGGAAAAGATAAATAAAGAGGAATAAAAGTAAAATAAAACTTTATTCCATTATTTTGCAGGTATAGCCTCATATTCGGAAGATTCCTTAATATAAGATCTATTGAGACTGTTGATGTATTTGGTTGCCCAGAGATATGCAACTGCACATCCAATAGTACCACCTACTACAATTCCCCACCAAACTCCCTGTTCTCTAATACCAAGAATAAAGGTGAATACGTAGGCAAATACAGAAATAAATGCCACTTCTCGAATCACAGTCAGGATCAATGATGTTACTCCTTTTCCCATTGCCTGGAATACGCAACTGGCCATTATTCCAAGAGGAACAACGATATAGAAAAGGCACATCACCTTGAGGAATTCGGCAATTGAAGGTGCCATAAATGCACTTTGAGCTGAATAAGCGAATATCGTGGCAATATTTGATGCAAATACGTAAGTCAGTATACCAGAAACTACTGCAATTAATATGCCTAATTTTGCAGAGTAATTAAGTGCAATAGAAAGATTATCATATTTTTTCGCTCCGTATGCTGCTCCTGCAACAGTTATTGCAGCGGTACCTATTCCTATTGCAGGAATCATGGCAATCATCACCACTCTCCAGCCAGCAGTATATATTGCTACTGCAGCAGTTCCGGCGCTTATTACGAGCATAAAGTTTAAGACTATTCCCAATACAGACATCACGAATGATTCTCCACTTGCAGGCAACCCAACAGCCAAAATATCCTTTATCACATTTAAATTGGGTCTGAAATCACCTTTTGAGAATGATACGTATGTATTACGTTTTACAATCAACCAGTAAACCATCAGGCTTGCTGAAATTGCAGAAGATATCACAGTCGCCCATGCAGCTCCTGCAACACCCCATCCAAGGTAGTAAATGAATACAGGGTCAAGAATTATGTTTAAAACTGCAGTTGCTGCCATTGCATACATGGCCCTCTTAACATCCCCTTCAGCCCTTAATATTCCGGATGCTACGCTTGAAAATATCAGGAATATTAAACCTCCAAACACTATTTGACTATACTGAACTGCAAGATCAAATGATTCGCCTGCCCCCATTAACAGCAATATGTTATGAAGGAATATCAGAGTAAATATTGTCAAAACAACTGAAACAGCCAGTGTAAGGATAACTGCATGTATTGCCGCGTTATCAGCACCCTGTTTATTTTTTGCGCCGATACATCTTGCAATTAAAGAAGTTGCTCCTGCTCCAAGACCGTTACCAAGACCAATCATTATCATAAAGACTGGTGTGACAAAGCCTAAAGCAGCAAGGGCATTTGGACCAAGTCCTGCAACCCAAATACTATCTGCAAGGTTATATGCCATTAATAGGAGCATAGACATGATCATAGGTACTGAAAGTGCACGAATTGCCCTTTTTGGATCTCCTGTGATCATGGAAATTCTTTTATCCAAATCTCCTTTAGAATTTTGATTATTATTCGAATTCATTATTTTTCTCCATTTTGTCAACTTTTTAAGGAAAATTTAACGCATTTGTTTTATAGTATAGCATAACTTATTTACACAAATTATTTTTGGATAATTCAATAAATCACGTTTGTTTAAAGCACGATACGTTAATTATAGAATTTGGAAAGTTTAAAACATTTGGTTATTCACTGTAAATAGTATAATACTGATTATATTCATCTTCAGAG
Source organism: Methanobacterium sp. UBA176 (assembly GCA_002505765.1). Classification (GTDB taxonomy): domain Archaea; phylum Methanobacteriota; class Methanobacteria; order Methanobacteriales; family Methanobacteriaceae; genus Methanobacterium_D. The sequence goes on from DAVZ01000050.1 coordinate 14,378, forward strand.
AAATAGAAGATAGTAAATCTTCCCATTCTTTATCTATTTTCATAATTTGAGTTACTGTTTCCTTTCCCTTTTTTAGTCAGATATATCATGTCTTCGCCGGTTTTCAGGATGGATTTCCCTAAAACATATTCAATATTTTCCATTTCCTAAGGCCCGTGCAACAGTTCACCTATCTATGTGAAAATGATATGCAAGATCGTCCATACTAACACCTTATTCGCGTAAAAGCAGCATCAAGATGAGAATTTAACCTGCTGTAAGATCTATATCTTTTAATTTATCATTTACATACATCATTCGACTGCGAATCATAGAAATCATTAAACTAACTGGAATTTCTGAATCATCGCTTTTAAGTAATTTTCGAGCTTTATTACCTCATAATTCATTTATAAAAGTAGAATCATTACTAAAGGTAAATTATATTAATTAACAATTATTGCATTAAAGAAATAAAATTGACAAATAACATGATAAATTTCATAATTAAAGAAATTTTAATAATTTTAATAGATATCAATTGTATTTTCAGTATATAAATGTTGTCCTTGCAACAATTGTTGATACAACAATTGTTTAATGCAACTAAAAATTGAATATATATTTGATTTAAGATATATTAGATGTCTAATAATCAGAGGAGAGCAAAAATTGATTGGAATAAGCGCTGATTTTGACCCTGTACACAATGGACACGTCAAATTAATAAAAAAAGGAAGAAATATTGCGGAAAAAACTGGAGGGGAAGTTGTAATCTATTTAAATAAAGACTACAGTGCTAATCATGCTCCATTTTTTGCTGATTATGAAGCAAGGTGTGAAATGGCATTTAAAGCCGGTGCTGATAGAGTTGTACCCATAGAAGGTCTGCATCACTGCCTGACTCTTGCATATACCGTTCCAATCAGGATAGCAATGATGATTGAAGACGGTGTTGTGGATTATGTTGATGCGGCAGATGTTTCAACCGCTAAAATTCAAAAATACGCATCATCATTTGTAAAACGAGGCATATTCAGTGGGATCCCCCGAAATCTTCCCAACCGCAATGTAATACGCTGGTTTGCAGTAAACGAATTTTTATATAAAAAATATAAGCGAAAAATGAGATTTCACATCATTCCCGAACTTAAAATCGGCAGGAAAATCTCAGGAAGACAAATAAGGTCTAAAATAATTGAAAATAATTTCAAAATTCCTGATGAAGTAAAGATAGTTCTTCCAGAGTCAACAGTAAAGATACTGGAAAAGGAAATTAAAAGAGGGAATATTCCAGGTAAAAGAGATACAGAAACAATCACTAAAAGACTGAATACATATTCAAGACCAAATTTGCTTAATATTGCACATATAAATGCTAATGCGGCAGATGCTATAGTTAAAGGTAGAAGGTATCGAAATGAAGATCAGATATGGGCATCTTTAAGAATGGCAGGATACGGTCCGGTTCTTACCCGGCTTGCAATAAGTTCTGTTGAACAGAATGTGACCCGTAAAGAAGTCTTCGAGCTTATTAAGCACTACGAAGCTGAAGGAATCATCCCTCCAGATCAGACCGTTGAAAGTGTGATTGAAAGGGCCTGGTATGTAGCATCAGAAATAGAAAAGGGGATTAAATCTTCAGATGCCCACGAAATGTTTAGAAAAGGTAAAAGAGGTTCTAATTTTCCAAAAACCATTGATGCAGGCATGCATTTAAGAAGTTTTGAGGTTGAAGACCTTGAAGATGGGATGGATGCTCTGCTTTATGTGGACAAACAGGAGAGGTTGAGATGCCAGATACGTACCAAAACACGCAAAATCAAAAGTCCTCTTAAATTACCTGCAAAGCATGCCACATACCTGCGGCTACTTATAGATTCTCACTTTATTCCACTTAGTGTCCATATAATAGAAAAAAAAGAGGGAATGAGGGTTAGAATTGTTATTGGGAAGTAAATCAGTCCTCAGAAAGCCATTTGAAAAATTTTTGGACTTCAGCAACACTTTCAACGTAATATGTTGCATTCTCTTTTACATAGTCTGGAATTTCCTCCGAAAGTACAACTATACCTTCTGCATCAATTTCACCATTTTCTTTAAGCTCTTTAATTTTATCAAAAACATCTGCATCTGTAATGTCATCTCCTAAATATATGACTCTTTTAAGATAATGCTCGTGAATAATTTTCTCAAAAATTGTACCTTTACTGTGTTTAACTTTTGGTTTAATTTCAATGACCTTACGGCCCTCTGAAATTTTAAGGTCATTAATCTCTTCTATTTTGTCTATAGCATCTATAATTACTTTTCTTGCTCCATAAGGATTTTTACATAGTCTGTAATGAATTGTTAAAGTTACACCTTTCTCTTCAAATAAAATATTGTCAATGTGGCATGATTTATCATTTTTTATCTTTTTTGTTACCTGTTTTATTAGGGGGATATATTTTTTAACATCTTCTTCTACAAATGTACGGCCATTTCTCATATATTCCATGCCATGATTTCCAACATACATTATTTTATCTATTCCAATCATTCTTCTTATATCTACAATTGATCTTCCACTTATAACAGCAATGAGTTTGAATTTTTTACACATTTTCCTTAAGATTTCCTGCATAAGAGGACTTACAATTGCATCACTTGGTAAATCTACTATTTCACTTATTGTACCATCTATATCAGTTAAAATTGCTGTATTAGTATCTTCCTTAAATCTTTCAAACTCATTCAAATGGTCAAAAAGGTATTTTAATTCTGACAATCTACCAAATCTCCTGAATTAATATTATTTACATTTTCCAATATCTTATCAAGGGAATCTTAATTAAAAAATAACATGAAATTTTACTAAGTAATTGTTAATACAATAACAATTAAACATTCTCAATCAATTTTTGGACATTTTTAGTCAATTCTTGCAACTTTTCATGATCCTTAGATTCTACATAAACTCTAATTATTGGTTCGAATCGTGATGGTCTTATCAATATAAATGAATCCTCTAAATCAACCCTTATACCATCAACAGTGCTTATAATGCCACCTGATGAGAAGTTATCTTCAATAACATTGATTACCTTCATTTTTTTCTCATGTTCGCAGTCTATTGTAAATACTGATCGAGGATATTCAGGTATTTCCCCTGCCAACCTGGAAAGAGTGGTATCATGCTTGGCCAGAATTTCCAACATTTTAGCTACTGCAAAGATGGCGTCAAAACACTGATTAAATCCAGAGAAAATATACATTCCTGGCTCGTCTCCACCGAATATGGCATTTTCCTCAACAACACTTTCTAATACACCATTAACTGACGTTTTTATAAAATTACCATTGTATTTTGACACTATTTCATCCAGAGAAAGAGAAACAACAACTGAAGATACTATAACTCCGTTTGGTGACTCATCCAGAGCATTTTTGGTAAATATAGCCAATGCAGTCTGATCTCGAATTATATTTCCCTTTTCATCAATAAAAATAACCCGATCCAGATCATTATCCAGCACTACGCCCATATTAGCCCCCAAAGTAACGGTAAGATCAGAAACAATGGACAATCGTTCAGGGTTCGGTTCTGGAAAACTAAATTCTATATTTTTGTCTTTACATCCAACTAATACGGTTTGACAGGTTAATTCATCCAGTATCTCTGGAGTGATGGGCATGATCATTCCATGTTCACTGTCAGCCACAACCATGAAACATTTTTTCCTTATCATTTCAGTATCTAAATTTTTTAAAACCGCATCAATGTAACTATCGAAGTAATCATGAACATGTTTGAGTTTACCTAATTCATTCCAGGGGGCCTTTTCAGCATATCTTTGTTCTAAAGGGATTTCATGATCACTGAATATCTTAATATTAACATCTTCAGGCCGAACATGTGAAGCTGTTACTGTTATCATGACTGTAGCTGAATATAAACTCATATTATGGTGAATAACTGGTATAGGAACCACACCCAAATCAATTACATTTACTCCTGCAGCCATCAGTCCAGTTATTATGGATGTTTTAATCATATGTGAAGGTACACTGAAATCCCTGCCAACAACAACATTTTTTCCCTTCCCAACATAATTACCAATTACAGTTCCTAAATTAGAGGCGAATTCAGTGGTGATTTCAGAATTAACAACTCCCCTTATATCATTAACATATTTAGACAATTGATTCACCTGTTTTTAAAAAATCATTTGGCAATTAATGTATAATCACCATCCATAATGGAATCAGAAGTAATTTCTGTTTCACTGGTGATGGAACTTGATGATTTAATCACACTTTGAAAACCAATGCGCACATTATTTCCAAGTATAACTCCACTTTCAATTATACTACCTTTCTCTATTACACAGTTTGTATCTATAATACAGTCTTTCAAATGAGAATTGGACTTTATAATGACATTAGAAAATAGCACCGAACCTTTGATATGAGTATTTTTTTCTATATGAACATTTCTCCCTATAACGGTGTTTTTACCTATTTTACAACCTTTCTCGATTATGCAATTATCACCTATAGCCAATGGTCCACTTATCCTTACTTTTTCATCTATATAGACATCTTTACCCAGCCATATATCTCCTAATCTATTTACACTTTCTTCAATTTTTTTACCGGGAGGTTCTGGAGCTATTTTTCTGTTAAGAACATCGTAGTTAGCCTGAAGAAATGTCTCTGGCCTTCCAACATCGTTCCAATATCCCTTGAATTCATATCCATAAATACCGGCTTTTTCCTCAATTAAAACAGGAAATACATCATGGGAAAAGTCTACTTCTCCTTTTCCTGTATCTATATAATCTAATATTTCAGGCTCAAAAATATAAGTGCCAGTATTAGCAACATTACTGAAAACTTCTCCTGGAGATGGCTTCTCCAGAAAATTAATGATTTGATTATTGTAATCCATAACTGCAATCCCAAAATGAGTTGGATCATTCACTGGTGTTAAGACCATTGTAGCTATGGCTTTTTTTTCTCTATGAAAATTTAATAATTTGTTTAAGTCCACATTAACCAGTACATCACCACTTAGAACAAAAAAAGTATCATCCATGTGCTTTCCAGCTTTTTTTACACCTCCTGCAGTACCCATAGGATAGTTTTCTACGGAATATTTTATGTTTAGTTCTTTGTATTTATTTTCGATTTTTCCTTTAATTCGACTTTGTAAATAATTTAAAGTTAAAATAATATCTTTATATCCGGAATTCTTTAATTTTTCAATTATGTATTCCACAAGAGGACGATTAGCTACTGGAACCATCGGTTTAGGTCTAATTAGAGTTAGTGGACGTATCCTTGTTCCTTTTCCACCGGCCATTATAACAGCCTTAATCATGTATATTAATATATCTTGAAAACAAATATAGTTTTTTGTTAAAATCCATAAGAACGATTTCAAACCAGTATCTAACTTATTTCATAAAATAATGAATTATTTATTACTTATTATTTTTAAATTATTATGAATTATTTATTTAAAACATTAAAAATTTCTTTTTTCAATAACCGGGCAGTCCCAGTCCTTACAAAAAGTTAAAACAAGTTTACCTTTATCTGTAACTATATAAAGTCTCCAGCAATCATGGTTATATGGCTTAAATTTAACATTCAAAATTTTTTTATCCAAAAGCAGCTCTACAGCTTCCTGACATTCCCGAATGCGTTCATTTATATCCATAATAACCATCTCTACATCGCTGCCAAATTGTTAGTGAAATATCATAAATTTGGCGTATCTGTGTTATAATATGTTTAAACAAATTAATAAATTTTTGTAAGCAAATTAAAGTTTTTAAATGGGATTAACGATAAAAAGTTTTGTCCTTGTCATTTCCTCAATTGCATATTTAATACCCTCTTTTCCCATACCACTCATTTTACATCCACCAAAGGGCATATTATCTGCACGGTAAGTGGATTGCTTGTTTATAATAACACTTCCAGCTTCTATTTGTTTAGCTGCCTTTAAAGCAAGGTTGATATTATTTGTAAAAACACCTGCCTGCAAACCATATTTTGTGTCATTGGCCACTTTAATGGCCTCGTCAATATCATTTACATGTATTAAAGGTGATACAGGGCCAAATGTTTCTTCCTGAACAATATCCATCTTTGAATCAACGTTATCCAGAACTGTAGGTGTATAAAACGATCCCCTTCGTTTTCCACCGTACAATAGTTCAGCACCTTCGTCTATAGATTGATTCACTATTTTTTCTATGGTTATTGCCGCATTTTCATCAATTAGGGGTCCAACATCTGTCCTGATGCTCATTGGATCCCCCACTATTAATTTTCCTGTAGCTTTAACAAATTTTTGGGTAAATTCATCTGCAATCTTCTTATGAAGGATAATGCGCTTAACTCCTATACAAACCTGACCCGCATTAAGATATGAACCTTTAACGGCCGCGTCAACTGCTTTTTCAATATCAGCATCCTCTAAAACAAGCAATGGATCGTTTCCCCCAAGTTCAAGGGTCAGTTTTTTCATTCCTGCCCTTTTAGATATAGAAATTCCTGTTTCAATGCTTCCAGTAAAGGATATCTTATCTACAAAATCGCTTTTAACAATCTCATCCCCAACTTCACTGCCTGAACCTGTAACAACATTTAAAAATCCGTTCTCAAGATATGTGCTGGCAATTTCGGCGAATTTAAGAGCAGCAAGTGGTGCTTTTGTGGATGGTTTTACCACAACAGTATTTTTAGCTGCAATTGCCGGCGCAACCTTATGAATTACCAGATTTAAAGGATAATTGTAGGGAGTAATAGCTCCAACCACTCCCAAAGGAATTTTTGTTGTAAATCCCATTACCTCCTCCCCACCAATGCAGGCATCCATTGGAATTGTTTCGCCGTATATTCTTTTTGATTCTTCTGCAGAAAGTAAAATGGTCTGTTTAGAGCGTATAACCTCTTCTTTAGAGTCTTTAAGTGGTTTACCACAATCATGAGTTATTAATTTCTCGAATATTTTGGAATTTTTGGATAATTCCCCATAAATGTCGTATAAATGCTCTGATATTAAACGGGAGGGGATTTCTTTAGCAATCTTTGATGTTCTTTTTGCTGCAGATATGGCGGTTTTTGCATCTTTACGATTTCCATAAGGTACGGTATCTATTATTTTATTATCTGCAGGGTTTTTAATATCTATGCGTTCAGATTTGTCTATAAATTTTCCATTAATTAACATATGCACATGAATGCGCTCCTTTTGGTTTAAAAAATTTTCTAACTAATACAAAAAAGAGTTTAATTAAAATGGTATTTTAACTTAATTTACCTTTTAATGCTGTTAAATTATTAACAACGTTCTGTACATCATTAGCACTAATTTCATCGCTGAGACCTATTACATAATCCCTGTACATAATAGCTGCACCAATTACAATAACAATTATTCCACCAAAAATTAGTAGTAGTTCTACAGAACCCTGTGCTTTTTCATCCTTTAATATATTCATTTCAAACACCTTCTCATGCTCCAAGAAATCCTACAGCAAAAGTTTTAATTATATAGAATATAACGTAAGCTGCAGGAGCTAAAAGCAGTGAAAATTTAACTCCCTTCTTTGCACTACCGTACATAACTATTCCTATTAATAATCCGGCTATTATTGAGTGAATAATTATATAACCGCTAGCTGCAATTACTGCAACTTCAGCCAGAGGATTTACTTTTCCTAATGATGCTATAAAACCCGAATATGTCATTATCATTCCCAATGCTAAAGGAGCTGCGATTATAGCTGCAATAATAAGAAACATTACTGACATCATTACATTTGCTTTTCTTTCCCTTTTTAATGCAAGTACTGCCCTAAGATCTTCAGCAACAGTTTCAATAACGTCTGATAAACTTCCACCAGTCCTTCTTCCTTCCAGTATCATTCTAAAAGTTCGGTCCAGGTTCTTTGACTTTAAACGCTCTCCCATTGCAATTATGGCTTCATCAAAGGTGCTTCCAATTTTAATCTCTATTACTGCCCTTTTAAGTTCGTCATTTAAAGGGCCTTTACCGTGTTTTGAAACATCTTCAAGGGAAGTTTCAAGGCCAACACCAGCCCTGAGCAAGGATGCTACCTGTCTTAAAAGGTCAGGTGTACCCTGTTCGATGGCATCAACCCTTCGCTCCATCATAAAAAATATATACACTCCAATTAAAATGGAGGGAGCTACAAACCCTATAATTGCCCCTAAGACTGAATTTACTCCCATTAATATTGATAAAATCGCCGAAAGGATACCAAACAGTATACCTGCAGTTACACATAGAGTAATTAGGTCAGAAGCTCTCACATACATTCCGCTTCTAATAAGAGTTTCCTGAATTTTAATACTGTATCTTTCAGGAGCAACACCATCAATTACATCTGATACTGGTGACAGTACACCGGGAATAATTGCCATTTTTCCACCTTATGTATATTTTCAATCTCCACATATTAATATGTTGGTTTTTATCTAATTGCACCATGTTATTTTAGATTAAAGCTAAAAATTAGTCATAAATAAATTAAATTAATTATTAACATATTTGCCTTTTTTAATCTGATTTATATCTAAATTTTCTTCTTAATTTTGTTTAAAACCTTTGCATTATTTTTAATTAGTACCATATCTTCTATTCGAATTCCAAATTCGTTTTTAAGGTATATGCCTGGCTCAATTGTTACAACCATGTTTTTTTCAAGTTTAATTACTTCGGATTTGGATAAAGAAGGGCTTTCATGCACTTCAAGCCCTACACCATGTCCTGTAGAATGAAGAAAGTTATCTTCATATCCATATTCTTTAATAACATTTCTTGCAACCTTATCTACATAGGAAGCTTTAATTCCAGGTTTTATTACATCAATAGCTTTTTTTTGGGCATCCAGCACTATTTCAAAAATTTCTTCCTGTTTTTCAGTTTCAATAATGGTTCTTGTGGTATCAGAACAGTAATTATTGTAAATAGCGCCCCAGTCAATCATAACAGGCGTATTCAGAGGTTTATTTGATATATCAGCATGAGGAAGTGAAGATCTTTTACCTGAAGCAACTATGGTATCAAAGGAAGCTTTTTTTGAACCCCTTATCCTCATATTGTATTCAATTTGTGCAGCGATTTCGTTTTCAGTTTTTTTAGAATTAAAATCAACATCTTTAATGGCACTTTCTGCAATATCAATGGCTTTACATATATTTTGAACCTCTTGATTAGATTTAATACGTCTGAGCCTCTCGACTGCGTCAGTAATTTTCACTTCAAATATTGAGCTAATTTTAAGCTTTTTATATGCTCCAAGGGTTATATTTCTCTCTATTCCAACTTTACCGGTTATATAATCTTTAATTTCGCTTAAAGATTTGTATTCTTCAACTGGAATCGTTGTATTTAAATATGCATCTTCAAATTCCATTTTAGATGTTAAAAGTAGAGGTTCATCTTTAATTACTAAAACTGAAAAGCTTGATGGGTTGAATCCTGATAAATAAGCAATATTTTTTGGATCAAGAACTATCATGGAATCTAAATCTTCTTTATGGATTTCATCAAGTATTTTCATTATTTTCCCCCATAATTTAATATCAATCTCAATTGGCCCTAAAAATGATTTGATTATTATAAATTCCTTTTAATTTCATTTATCATCTTTTTCATTATATCCTCTGGTATTTTACGTTCTATTGGCTGTGGAATATATCCAAAATCAGGATCTTCAAAGTTTAATCCCTCAAATTCGATTTTGTAGTTGTATCTCGGTATAACATGCCAGTGAACCTCTGGATCTGGAGGATCCGATCTATATGCAGAGTTCATGTAGCAGCTCCAGTTAAATAAGGTTGGTGAGAATGTTTTATTTAATGCAGCTTCTAATTCTTCAACGATCTTGGAAAAATCATTCCATTCATCACTGTTAAGTTCGCGCAGGTTTTCGCAATGTCTTTTTAATACCACAACACATGTACCTAAATATCTCTGGCTTGGAGCAAGGTAAATCAACCAGTGATTAGTTTCAAATATTAGATCTCCATAAGCTCCAGGTATCTGGCAAAATTCGCATTTAGGATCCATTTTCATACCTTTTACCACAATATCTATTTGTCAATAATATTAAGATTATCTTTTACTAAGTCCAAATTACCCATTTTTAACTTCAATTTGTATTTAAGTCCTAATTAGGACCCTTTTAAAAATATATTTTACAATTAAAAATCCTAATTATAGGATATTATACATATATCATTTAAGAGGATTAAAATAATTAATAACAGGATTAAATTAATATTAAATTATTTAAACACATTTAAATAATTTAAGGAGTTATTAATCAACTATTCAATAATAAGAGGTAAATTATGAATATTCCCAATATGGAACTTCGAAAATTTGTTGTTCCTGAGTTTGTTTTTGGTTTAGATGCTAGATTATTAGCTGGCCAATATGCTAAAAATTTTGGAGCAAAAAAGATCTTAATAGTCTCAGATCCTGGAATTATCGCAGCGGGTTGGGTTGATGACTTAATTGAGATTTTAGAAGTTGAATCACTTGCTTATGACATATATTTTAATGTTTCACCTAATCCACGAGAAAACGAAGTGATGGAAGGGGCGGAACAATATAAAAATGAAGAATGCAATGCTATAGTCGCAATAGGTGGCGGAAGCACCTTAGATTGCGCTAAAGGTATCGGAATTGTAAGTTCCAATAATAAGCATATACTAAAATTTGAAGGTGTAGACAATGTTCATAACCCTATCCCCCCTTTAATTTGCATACCAACTACCTCAGGGTCATCTGCTGATGTTTCACAATTTGCAATAATCGAGGATCAAAAAAGAAAAGTAAAAATTGCAATTATAAGTAAAACAGTAGTTCCAGATGTTGCTTTAATAGATCCAATCACTACAACAACTATGGATAATTATTTAACAGCATGTACAGGTATTGATGCATTGGTACATGCAATTGAAGCATATGTTTCCAATGCAAGCTCTCCAATTACTGATCTGCATGCTTTAGATGCAATTCGTCTTATTTCATCAAATATAGCTGAAACAATTGATAATCCTGATGATCTTGGACTTCGGGGAAATATGATGCTTGGAAGCTTAGAAGCAGGGATTGCTTTTTCTAATGCCAGTCTTGGCGCAGTTCATGCACTGGCACATAGTTTAGGTGGATTTTTAGATTTATCACATGGGGAATGCAATGCAATTCTTTTGGATCATGTTATTGAATTTAATTTTAACTCAGAACCATCAAGGTATGAACTTATTGGAGAAACAATGGGGATTAAGATGAATGGATTGAGCAGCGAAGAAAAAAAAGCATCAATTATTAATAAAATTAGGTCTTTAAAAAAATCAGTTGGAATCGAAAATTCACTTGAACAGATTGGTGTAAAAAAGACAGATATATCCCCACTTTCAATGAACGCAATGGAAGATCCATGTATTGTTACAAATCCCTGCAAACCAGAACTGGAAGATATAGAAAAAATATTTAAAAATGCGCTTTAATTATTAAAATGATATCATTCAGGTAGAATTAAAAATGCCACCAAAAAACTCAAATAACTGGGATTCGTTACGTGAAAAAATAATTGGACTTGGAGAGAGATCAGTTCATAAAAGTTACTATCCTGAACTTCAACAACAGATAAACAAATTAAAAAGATTCAGGACTCTTTTAGATCAAACTAACGATATAATTTTTCTTTTAGATGTATCATCTCACTTAATTGTAGATCTAAATAAATCTGCATTTGAACAGCTTGGATATTCTCCAAATGAACTGCTTAAAATGCCTATAGAGGATTTAATTGACCCACAAGAGTTATATCAAACGAAAGAACTATTCTATGAACTAAATAAAAGCAGAGAACCTCAAAACAGAAGGACCATTACTACAAACTTTCTTAAAAAGAATGACCAGAAAATACCAGTGGAAATCAGTGTTAGCATGGTTGAATTTAGCGACGATTTATATGCTGTTATAGTTGCTAGAGATATAACTGAGCGTAAACAAGCAGAAAAGCAAATTAATATATCTCTAAAGGAAAAAGAAGTGTTATTAAAGGAAATCCATCATAGAGTAAAAAATAATATGCAAATTATTAGTTCTCTTTTAAATTTACAATCATTTTATATTGATGATAAAGAATCTTTTGAAGTATTTAAGGAAAGTCAAAACCGTATTAAATCAATGGCGCTTATTCACGAAAAATTATATCAATCTAAAGATTTAACAGAAATAGATTTTGCAGAATATATAAGTAATCTGGTGTTTAATTTATTCAAATCATATTCTGTTAATTCAAAAATTATAAAGCGTTCGATTAATGTTGAAGATGCCTTATTCGATATTGATACATCAATTCCATGTGGGTTGATTATAAATGAACTGGTGTCAAACAGTCTAAAGTATGCATTTCCAGATGGCCAAAGGGGTGAAATTAAAATTGATCTTCGTTTAGACAATGGAAAATCTATACTAACTGTAAGTGATAATGGTATTGGACTTCCAGAAGATGTAGATTTTCAAAATACGGGATCATTAGGGTTAAGATTAGTAAAAATCCTCGTTAATCAAATTAATGGTGAATTACATATTAATAAATCCGAAGGGACATCATTTACAATTGAGTTTACAAAAAAACTACCATACGAAGAAAGAATTTAAAAAAATACTTTTAGAAAATGCCATTTACTGTATATGGACTTAAATCTTTTTTTGGAATAAAAGCTAAATAATACTCGTTTTTTGCCTGAACCAGAAAGTATTTTATATATTGATTTACATTTAAAAATATGATGAAATTCACTGCTTCAGAAATCAGAGATCTTATAATTTCATTGATTGTTATATCATTCGCTTTTGCGCTACTGTTAAGTGGTAGAAGTATAGGTCTTGCTATAACCTTGATACCCATTACATTAATTGTAGTTGGATTTGGATTTGTATTCCACGAACTTGCACATAAATTCGTGGCAATTAGATATGGATATTGGGCAGAATATAAAATGTGGATTGAAGGCTTGTTTTTATGTTTGGTTACCGCATATTTTGGATTTGTTTTTGCAGCCCCGGGAGCAGTTTATATTCATGGAGAATATCTAAGTAAAAAGGAAAATGGGATAATATCTATTGCCGGATCGGTGACTAATCTTATTTTTGCAATAATTTTCCTGCTGATATTTATTTCCATGCCTTTAAATTATACTACCATTTTAATTTCAGGTAATTTATATAATTGGGCATTTTTAGGGATGTTTATAAATGGATTCCTTGCCTTTTTCAATCAGTTGCCCCTCTTTGGCCTTGATGGCTCCAAGGTTATTAGATGGAATCCTTTAGTCTGGATAATAATCGTAGTTGTTTCATTAGGATTTGTGGCTATGGGCTATTTCCCTTACCTTTTATCATTAATAGTATAATTCAAAGAATTCAATGTGATCGTAAATGTTTAAAGATATCCCAGTAAAATATTTCGAATGCGCTCACAGAGCAATGGCTCCAGAAGAGACAATAAAATGGGTAAAGGATAAATTAAAAGCTGCTGGAGTGACCAGAGTAACCGAGATCACCCATCTTGACAGGGTAGGGATTCCTGTATTCTCTGCCATACGTCCCACTGCCGAAGAAGGCGCTGTAAGCATATACGCAGGCAAAGGAGCTACACAGGACCAGGCAAAGGCATCTGCAATGATGGAAGCATTTGAAAGGTATTCAGCAGAAGTAAAGGAACATGAAAAAGGAAATTCATTTTTATGCAGCAGTTTTCAAGAGACAGGTGAATTTATAGATCCCAAATCCCTTATTTTACCACCTTTACCTTTTGATTTGCAAAAAAAAGAATTAAATTGGATAAAAGCGATTAATATTAAAAACGATTCTGAATGTATGGTACCTGCAGATGCAGTATATCACCCTTATAATGTCACTGATGGCCCTAATTTATTTAAATCCAACACCAATGGCCTTGCCTCCGGAAATTTAATAGAAGAAGCTGTATTTCACGGCATGACCGAAGTTATTGAAAGGGATGCATGGAGCCTGTTTGAGATTAAAAGAAGAAAGGCTCCCGAAATAGACCCGGAAACAATTAAAAACCCTTTAATAAACGAGCTTCTGGAGAAGTTCAATAAAACTGGCATCCATGTAAAAATCGTTAATTTAACATCTGATGTTGAGGTAACAACAATTGCCGCTGTTTCAGACGATACAGTCTTAAAAGACCCTGCACTACTAACTCTGGGGGTTGGAACACATTTAGATCCCGAAATAGCAGTGATGAGAGCTTTAACAGAGGTAGCTCAAAGTAGAGCCACCCAGATCCACGGTACAAGGGAAGATACAACCCGTGCTGTTTTTATGAGGAAGGCTGGCTACAAGCGGATGAAACGCATTAACAAACACTGGTTTGGGGAATTAGAAGAAGTTATTAATCTTGATGAAATCAAGAACTACGCAGGTAAATCATTTAAGGAAGATATTGAAACTACATTAAAGTTACTGAAAAAAGCAGGCTTTGAAGACATATTATTTGTTGATCTTACAAAGCCAGAGATTGAAATACCTGTTGTAAGGGTCATAATTCCGGGAATGGAAGTTTATTCTGTAGATCCTGAAAGAGTAGGGAAAAGACTTGTCAGAAAGAAGATTTAAAAGATACTTCGCCGGAGATAGCGGTTTTAACTATTCTTGTTCTTATTTCCGGTCTTGGAATTACTCATTATACAACTATAGAGTATATAACATCAGGATTATTATCTAAAAATGCAGCTTTCTGGATTCATTTTTTTACTCATTCCATTTGTGATTTTATTCATTCTTCATATTTTTATTAATCCAATTCTAAGAATATTGAGTGATGAAAAATCTAAAAATAGATTAATAATGCAAAAAGAAAAAATTGTTTTTATTCTGATAACCATAACAGTTATTGGAATCTCTATTTACGTCATTTCAAGTCAATTTGGTCCAACAAAACCTATAAAGCTTGATAATGTAGAAATAAAAGAGTACAAGGGGCAAAAACTTTCATCTTTTAACGATTTTAGAGAAAAATCAATAAAAGAGCCCCAATATATCAATATAACTAATTACAAACTTGAAGTTACAGGATTGGTTAGTAATCCTCAAAATTACACCTATAATGAGGTTATATGCCGTCAAAACAATGAAAAAGTGGTGAAATTAGACTGTGTTGAAGGATGGGATGTTACTATTCTATGGAAGGAATTCTGGTAAAAGATATCTTAAAAGAAGCTAACCCAAATCCAAATGCCAATACTGTGATATTCTACGCTTATGACGGGTATTCAACTTCATTTCCACTTGATTATCTAAAAAACAACAATATATTGCTGACATATAAAATGAACAACGTCACAATCCCGCCAGAACGCGGTTTTCCTTTTCAGTTGTTGTAGAAAGCAAATGGGGCTACAAATGGATTAAATGGATAACGAAAATCGAATCATCCGACGATCCCAATTATAAGGGCTACTGGGAAAGCAGGGGTTATTCAAATTCTGGAGTTTAAATGAGAGTTTACAGTAAAAATTATAAAATGATTATTTTTGAAAAGAACCCATTATAAACTTTTTTGTAGCTTTCCAATGGATATGAATATGAAAAATCAAGGTAATGGCCATGATCACGCTTAATTCAACGTGCCAGAAAAGTAAATTGAAATCAAGAGGAAACTGGAGCTTATAATCGGATAATAACGTTAATACTATCCCGCTGCTTCCAGAAAATAAAAAACTCCCCAATAGGATGATACTCCATATTCGCTTAAAGGTACGTCTTTTAATGGTTTTTATGTCAAACAAAAGATATGTAAAAAGATAAATTATAAACAAGCTTATTATAATGGGTAAAATATTGTATTCTGGATTATATCCTTCTCCTCTTGCAGAATTGGAATCCTGGCCAGTTTGCTGATTGTCATCCTGTGCATATACTGCAGGAAGAGCTAAAAAAGAAATTATAAGCAGAACTATTAATATATTTTTCATTATATCACCTAATTCCCAGTGTAATTTTCTTAAATGAACTCCAGTAAAGATAAATGTGGATAGTTGCAACTGAAACAAACGCTATTCCCACTTCAACGTGCCAGAACAATATGCTGAAGGCCAGTGCAGAATTTATATTGTATTCTACAAGAATGGTAAGAATGAGTCCAATGGACATTAAGATTAAAGAATTTAAAAGAATTATTATATTCCATATTCTCAAATGTGTCCCTTTAGTAATCTTATTTTCATTATAAAGGACGCGTGTTATGAAATAGGTAAATATAACCATAGCTGATATTGGAATAAATTCGTATGACATTAATATATAATTAAAGAAACCGGTATAAATTTTTAGCTGATTACTACATTAAGAATAATTATCGTCCATATAATCCCCAATTAATTATAGTGGATAGCATAACTTATTACACAAATTATTTTTGGATAATTCAATAAATCACGTTTAATCCTGTTTAAAGCACGATATGTTAGTTATAGAATTGGAAAGTTTAAAACATTTGATTATTCACTATAAATTAATTAAAGTATGGTTATGGATTCAAAACTTTGGAGAATAGCTTAAATCTGGCCTATTTTACAATAATCTAATAACATTGCAAGGGAATTGTATCTGTTTTTGCAGGGATACAGTTAATATATCTCTCATGGTTTTGGGCTTGATAGTGCAGTTGAGTCATTTCAGCAGTTGCAGTTGCCTGGAGGTTTAGAAAACACTATAAAATCGGGAAATCTGAAGAAAAAAAGGTCGATGGGAGAGCCCTAAAATATATAGGTTACACTTTCTTATTTTAGTCGCTTATGTGCTCTATGTATCAATTAAAAAACTTTATACCGCAGATTTCTGAACCAAGTCTATCAGGGATATTAATAACTACTGCATCCCTAATTGCAATGCAACATTATTCTACTATAAATATCAAACTGGAAAGCTTTAAAAAACAGGAGTAAATTGCTGATTCTAAAGAAACCCTTGCTTGCTTATTTTTATCTGTAGCTGTACTTACTGGCCTTTTAACCTATTACTTTTACGGCTTCTGGAAGGCTGATCCTATTATTGGATTTCTGGTTGTTGTTATTCTTTTTAAGGGAAGGTAATAAATTATTGAAGACTATATTAATATTAAAGGAATGAAATGATTTATAACTGATTAAATACCTTTAAAGTTAATAATAAACCCGTTCTTATCTTAATAATAAAACAATGCTGGTATTATTACTATTAGTATTGAATGATGTCTAAAAGTTAAGTATATATGCATCAGAAACAATAACGATTCTTATAAATAAAAAGGGGGATTAGATGAAAAAATTTACATTTCTTATTATTGCAATTTTAGCTTTAGTAGTTTTTGCATCTGGATGTACTGATTCTGGAAATACAAATCAAACATCTCAACCTACAGTGCCTACAAAAGAATATTCTGGTAATGGTATATCTTTCAGCTATCCTGAAAGCTGGCAGCAGTTAGAACAGATATCATCACCAAATGCTCTTGTAGCTTTTGGAGACCCGAGTTCAGTTGATTCAGCGACAAATAATGTTAATACCCTTGTTGTTATCCAATCTATTCCAATGCCATCAGGTTCAACACTCAAAGAAGTGTACGATGCGACATACGCACAATTTAAAGCCACAGATTCAAGCTTCCAGCAGATTTCTGATAGTACAACAACCGTTGATGGAACCACAGCCTATGTAAATACACATATGGTGGATGTTAGCGGAGTTCAAAAGCAGGAAAAAGCAGTATGGCTTGAAAAGAACGGCAATATATACGTAATACTATGTGGAGCATTACCAAGCGCCTTTGAAACCCAGCAGAAAAACTTTGATGCGATAATCAACACATTTAAAGTACACTAAAAACTTTTTTTCCTTTATTATTTTTTTAAAAATTTTATTTAGTGATAGATATATTAATAAGCAGTTATTATATTTTAAATCATTAAATTCCATTAAAAATACACTTATTTTCTTATTACGGTGAAAAAATGAAACAAGTCATGGTCATAAGAACAGATCTGAAAATGGGCAAGGGAAAAATTGCTGCTCAAGCGTGTCATGGGAGTTTAGGTGCATATAAGCGTGCGGATGAAAAAGTCATCGACAAATGGGAATCAGAAGGTGAAAAGAAGGTTGTTGTTAAGGCCAGTGATCTAAGGGAGCTCTATGAAATATACGAACTGGTAAAAAATACTGATATCCCATATTATCTGGTGCAGGACGCTGGAAGGACGGAACTACCAAAAGGAACAGTTACATGCCTGGGAATTGGCCCTGATGAGGATGAAAAGATAGATAAGATTACAGATGAATTGAAACTATTATAATTTAAGTGATTAAATGGAATGGGTAGTTAAATTAGGGGGGAGTTTATTCCCTGAAGATGCAATCAGATTTTGTAAAGCCCTCATTGGAAAAAAAGCTCTTATTATCTGTGGTGGGGGGGAATTGGCAAATAAAATAAGGGAATATGACGAGGAAATCAAATTTTCGGATACCGCAGCCCATAAAACAGCCATTCTGTGCATGGATATTCTGGGAATTCTACTGGCTGATAAGATAGAAGAAGCTGAAGCTGTTTATTCATTAGAAAATGCAAAAAAAGTTTTAAATGAAGGTAAACTTCCTGTACTGCTACCATCTAAACTGTTAAAATACATTGACCCCCTTAAACATTCATGGAATGTAACTTCAGATTCCATATCAGTTTATATATCATGGCTTCTTAAAACCAAAATATTAATAGTAACAAATGTAGATGGTATATATACAAAGGAACCATCCAATGATGGTGCAAAACTTATAAAAGATATAACTGCTAAAAAACTACTAAATTTTGGTGAAACATCGGTTGATGAAAACTTACCTGAGCTATTGCTTAAATACAGATTAAATTGCTATGTTGTTAATGGAAAATATCCTGAAAGAGCTATTTCTATAATTGAAGGTAAAAGTTCTAGACACACTTTTATTGGAGTTTGAGAAAAATGCTTCGCATTTTTCGAACAGCAAAAATTTTTAATTTTTGCAGGTTGAAGGAAATTAAAAATTACCCGAACCTCAAAAATGAAATTTTTGGAGGTTAATGAAAATACAGTGTTTTCCGACCGAAACTATAGTTAGAATGCCAGAACACTACGTGTTCGACGACAAAAAAAATATTAAAAATATTTTGGGAGGTTGAAGGAAACCTATGGTTTTTTTGAACCCCAAATCAAAGATTTGCAAACTTTCGTTTTGCATCCCAAAAAATCAGGAAAATCTTGATTTTCAAGCCACAATAACTGTGTTTTTGTTGGCTTTGATTTTTTGAGGAATAATTGGAGGTAATTAAATGGATAAAATAGAATGTACATCATGTAAACAAGAGATATCACCTGTAGAAACCTGCGTAAAATTCCTGTGCCCTGAATGTGACGAAATGATTTACAGATGCCAGAAATGTCGGACTTTTGGCCATCTTTACACATGTAAATGTGGATTTATGGGCCCTTAAGTTATTCAAGATTTTAATTAGAATACTATTTTAGTTAAATTAAAAGTATATCAATATTAAACATTTTAAATGCGGTGATTAAGATGGGAGAAGTAGTAGCAACAATAAAATTAATGCCTGAAAGTCCTGAAGTTGATTTAGAAAAAATGAAGGAAGAAGTTATGGCATCCATTCCTGAAGATGCTGAATTCCATAAAATAGATGAAGAACCAATTGCATTTGGTCTTGTGGCTTTAAACGTGATGGTTGTTGTAGGGGATTCTGAAGGTGGAACCGAACAGGTTGAAGAGAACCTGGCAAAAATCTCCGGCGTTAATAACGTTGAAGTTACAGATATAAGAAGGTTGATGTAATTTAGCTTTTTTTCTTTTCTTCAACATTCTTATCTATTTTAGAGGGCATAAAATGAATTTAGCAACAATTCATGTTTTGCTCATATTAACACCTGTTTGTAGGAAGTATATATTAATTATTTTTAATCAAGTATTACTACGAGATTGGTAACATATATATTGAATACATTTATTATATTTGGAGAATTATTTCTTGATGGGATTTCAAGAAAATTTAATGTTCTTTACTGAATACTTTTAGTGGTTTAGGACTCTTTATTATATTGAAGATTTCTTTAATTAAAATCACTTATAAACCCCTTTTCTATTTTATTGATAGTATAGAACTTAAAATTAAATTTTTGCTGAATTTGGGACTGTAAAGTTAACCGGTGTTGAAAAATTTTCAATTTTTCACAGTGAAAAATCCCTGATTTTCACATGCTGGAGTCAATATTTCATATTCGTTAATTATTGTTTTCAGTAGACATATCAAGTCAAAAATATTTCAACAAATCTGCTCAACCCCAATAACTTTACAACCCCGTAAATATTAGTTATATATTT